>JAVCCK010000035.1 GCA_030765525.1 Candidatus Lernaella stagnicola | reverse complement strand
GCATTTTTCCGCTTGTATTCAAAAGACCGGCGCGCGACGGCGCGCAGGCGCGCCAGCAGTTCGCGGGTTGAAAAGGTTTTGGGCAGGTAGTCGTCGGCCCCGATTTCCAGGCCCACGATCCGATCGGTTTCGTCGCCGCGCGAGGTCAGCATCAGCACCGGTATCTCGGAATGCTGTCGGAGTCGGCGCAACACCTCGAACCCGTCCATGCCGGGCAACATGACATCCAGGATGACGACGTCGTACCGGTCCGTGCGAGCTTCATCCAACCCTTCCCCGCCCGTATAGGCACTGGTTACCGCGTAACCGAAAGGCGCGAGGTAGTCTTCGATCAACCGACACAACTTGCGGTCGTCGTCGATCACCAAAACGTTCAATCTCGCCTGGGCGTCCGAGGGCATGGCCGGGGCTCTCCATTACGACAGGTTTGGATTTCGCGCTACTTCGTCCTACACCAGATAAACAAGTCTACCGGAGGGGGGCAAGCATTTAAACAAAACCTTTACAAACCGATCGGTCGCGTTAGCGCGTACCGCGCGTCCGCAGGCGCCCGGCCGTGCAAGCACGAATCGTGAGCCTGTTGGTCGACAAAGTGATCGTCCACGAAGACGGCGCCGAAGTGCTCATGGGCTCCGATAGTCTGCACAGTCTGGTCAACTAACTGGACGACAGATAAGAAAGGACAGCAACGAATGGCTGAAAAGAAAGACAAGATCAATCTCCAACGCAACGGCGAAAACATTCGTATCCACATCCCGCTGAAATTCAAAAAACGTGGCGGTCGAAAAGAAATCATCACGCCGGAAGATTATCAGGCGACCGACATGGGCCGTTCCAAAACCCAGCGGCCTCTGGTGGTTGCCCTGGCGCGAACCTCCCGCTGGCCGGAACTTCTGGAAACTGGAAAGATCGCATCTATCGCCGCGCTCGCCAAGCGTCTTAGGGTGGACCGCGCTTACGTGAGCCGCATCCTCGATCTCACGCTGCTCGCCCCAGACATCATCGACGCCATTCTCGACGGCAGGGAACCGTCGGGCTTGTCGCTGGCCCGCCTCACCAAGAAGCAGATTCCACTGCTGTGGGAAGAGCAGCGAGAAAACTACGGTTTGGGAAACAAAGAATTCTCGTAACTCTACAGCGGAATAATATGATTCAGTAATTCAATTTTGGAACTATAATTTTCAATTCCGATGGTTCAACGCCCATTTTGGCGATTTCTTCAGCTTCAATATAATCAACGCTTGAATTATGATAGTTCGCAATCCAAAATAATTTCTCCCCAATTGAGGCATCTTGAGAATGGCTACAAAATTCTTCTATCCTTGTGATGACCGCTTCTTTATGCTCTTGAATGAATTTTGCAAACCACTCTTTCTTTGTAACTCTACGATTGCCTTCAATATAATCCATGAACCACACGCCGTCGTGGTCTTTTCGAATTTGGCCCTCAATCATTTTATTTAAATCAATTACTACGCCAGCTTCATGGGTCGCAGCTGCAAGCTCTGGCGAATGAAATAAATCGAGAACGTTGGAATCCACAACGATTCTGGGATAGCGTGCCAGTCTTGATTCGAGTCTATATGCCTTAATGAGAGCGGGGCCAAAAACATGAGATTCTCCTACATTTATAGCGCCGATTGTTATTCCGCCTCGTAATAATATTTTCTTTAATGCTAGATCAGCTAAAATACGATTCAACACGAAAAATTCGTAGACGACCATCATTACTTGCGAAAATAAACTTGAGACGGCAAAGAGGGGGACAACTCTCACAATCGAGTCGGAGAAATTGATGGTTTGCATTCTGTTCATCTGTTTCTTTGCAATATCTTCCGGTTTTAGTATGTCGTTAAGATCACTTGTTGCCTGTGCAAAATCCTTTTCCCATTTTTTTCGCTCTTCAAGAGTAGCGATTTTCTGCTTCGATGTTTTGAGCATCTCGAGCCTACCCTTTATCTCTTCAAATTTTTGAGACAAGTTTGATATTGGGTCGGGCTGAGAAATAGACCGCATTGCTTCCAAAATGCTCTCGATTTTCTCGGCAGATTGCTCCTCAGAAACAAGACTCGAAAACCCAAGGATGTCAAAAAAAGTGACGAGGCAGTTCTTGTACTCAGAGGGCATGGAACACTCCCCACTCGACAGGTTGGTTGACTTGGAGACAGGTTCGAAAAAGCTGTCGTTTCATCATTCAACATATTCTGCCGTCGCAGATCGGCGTTGTCCAGGCAAGATTCGTGAGCAGTGGAAGTACTGGAGCATTGCAATCGCGGAGGTTCCGGGGACAGTAAATAGAAATTCACTCTTTTGTTTTCTTTTCCCACGGTTTCAGTGGCCGCAATACCCGTCCCAATGCTTTCTCCAGCCTTTCCACAAAGGAGTTGCTGCCCAGCGGCCTGCCCGTCTGTTCGTGTTTCCGAATTTGACGTACCGTCTCTTCGGGATTTTCTTCATCGAGATATTCTTTTTAATCATCGATCATTTCAAGCAGTGGCTTGACCAGAACCAGACGATCGTCCCGCCCGGCCAGGTGCGCCGCAGCGCTGCTCCACGGGTAGTCGCCAGCCTTTTCCAACATCCCCGCACGAACCGGGTTTTGTTTCACGTACCGGGCGGCCGCGAGTAAAGGATATTCATCCATGGGATATGAATGGAACCGCTCCTGCCACAAATGGCCCCGCCATCCCTCCCGGAATTTAATCCTCCGGGTGTACCTGCGGTGGCCCTCGCCAATGGCCAGTCGCAAGCTTTCCTCGGTCCTCGTCGGCACGGCAATCAGATCGACATGATTGCTCATCAGGCAATAGCCCCATATTTCGACGGCGTGTTTCGTGCACCACCCGGCCATGAGATCGAGATAGGATTCATAGTCCTCATCGCAGAAAAACGTCGACTGCCGACGATTCCCTCGTTGAATCACATGATGTGGATGCTCGACCGCCACGATTCGAGCAATGCGTGCCATGAGCGAACCCTATCAAACGGTAGATCTTCCTTCATTTTCTATATACTGTCCCCGGACAATCCTGTCCCCGGAAAATCCTTTTGTCGACAGTGCCCCGAGAGAATGCACTTATCCTCGTCATTCATTGTAAGGAACAATTCTATCGCCAAATCGATTCGAATACTCCTGGGAATTCACATAGTCATCAACATTCCGAGAAATCTCACCGTGTTTCTCCCACTCACTTTCCAATTGAAAGGCCCTACCTTGAACCACAGAATGGTTCTCAGGTTCTCTTGCTAAAAATCTTAAATAAAATTGCCGCGCAAGTTCCTCAAATTCTTGTTGTTCAATAAGTGGAAGCCAAGAATCTTTTTCGTTTCCTAGCAAACGAATTAATTCTCGTGGCACACTGCCAATGTTCGCATAAATTTCTCTGTATTTTGTCATGTCTTGGTCTTCTAATTTTTTATGCTTTATTTGAATATAAGCATTTTTAATAATATAATCATCGTCGACAGCCAAATGCCTTTCAAGAACTGCAGATACAGCTATAGATAATTCATCTATATTTGAGTATACTTTTCTGTCTATGCCATCAATATCGCTTGGAATAGACTGATGGGGAGTGTAGGCCGGATTAAAAAAGATATAGGTAGGAATGTCAAGGCCCATTGCTATGCCTAATTCCAGAATAACATTAGCGTTCCACATGCTTACGTCGAAAAGGGCCATCCTGGATGCTTTAATCTGAGCAGCGATTTTTTGTAAAAGCATTTCCCCTGTATGCTCATTATCAGCGAAGATAAAGTTAGCATGAAAATTTGACTTCAATCTGAGGTAAGTGTTCCTATAATCATGGAGGTTTTCCAAAGAGTATGGATAGGCTACGAAAACATCTCGCGATTCGGCATTATTGATGACAGCTAAATCCTCGTGACGAATAATCTGATTTCCGTTTGTTTCAGCCATGATCAAGCCTTTCTAGAAAAGGAAGTTGTATGTGCACAGGCATTGAGAGTCAAACCTTCGGAAAATCGCGTCTCGTAGCTACTTGATTTATAAGCACTCTCATCTTTAGGACGAGTTGCGCGAAGTCCATGCTTCGCCTTCGCTCGGCACGGGAAAGATTCAGAGAGAGAGCCGCCTTCGCCAAAGCTACGGCGCCCAGGGGGCGAAAACGGATATTGGGGGCCCAAATGGGGTCTTTCGGGCACAAACGCGTGCAAGAGATCGGGTGCAGCGGTTGCCGTCCCGTCACTGGAAACATCTTTTGTTTTGCGCGGTTGTACGTGGCGGCGCAAAAGACCCTCCAATTACGTTTGTATACGTAAGGGTACACGATCTATTATCCACAACTGGGCGAAGATGTCAAAAATGTTTTTCTCGCAAAGGCTCGGCCTGAGCCTGATTTCAAATACTCTTCAAAGGAGCGCGCTTTGGCTTCGTCGGCGAACCAATGGTAGGACACTAACCGCCAGGGTCGATATCTATTCGTGTGTACCGATTTGCCGGAATTATGCTCGGCAAGGCGGCGCTGCGGATCATGGCTTAATCCGACATAATAACGATCAGGGTGTGCGATTCTTTGTAATCTATAAACGAACAAAGACTTTCCCTGTACAGGCAATGTGTCCGCGGTCGCTATTCCGGCACCGCGTCAGGGTGCGGACTTCTGTCGCAACGCTTCCAGGGCGTGGTCCAATTCGCGCGCTTTTTTGACCTCGCCGAGTTTTTCGTAGTGCTGCCGGGCTGCTTCAATTTGGCGCTCCAATTTCGGCAGCGTTTGTTTCGCGAGCTTTTCTTTTTGCTCGACGGTGGCCATCTCGATTTTTCGCGTCGCGACCGCAACGGAATCCAGCACGTATTCGAAATCCTTCGACGCCACGAATTCATCCAGGTCGTCGGTGAGTTGGTCGACTTCCTCCACGAGGTCGGTTAGTCCGTCTTTTACCGAGCGGCTGGTGCTCACCACCCGGTAGCGGAACCACGAGACGCCATGCAACGACTGCCCGGTCGCCAGGGCTTTGCCCGACGCATAACGGCACATCATGTGTACTTCCGGTTTCGCTTCATTCCCGGCTAAAAATCCCGGCTTTTTGATGGCGACCACGGGGTTTGCGCAAATGCCCGCGGCTTGAGTGGCCGGGATCGACAGCGTCACCCGCGCGCCGCCGTTGGCGAGGCCTTGGATCGCGGCGACCTTGCCGACTTGCCGCCCCTCGAAAAAGACGACGGCTTCTTGTTGCAGCCCGTCGAGGTCGTCGAACGACACGTAGACGACGGCCGGTTTGGGAGCGAACAGATTCCCATCGCAACCGGCGCATGCCGCGCTCAGGATCAGCACGAACGCGGCGATCAAAAACCAACGACTTCGAGTTTTCGATTCTCCAACCATGACACCCTCCACGTTCGTCCGGGGAAGCTCACAACAATCGATCGTGTTGAATGAAACCTGCGGGCGAGCCGTCAGCCGATAAATTGCCACCTTCGCGATTGATTGTCACCTGTATCGTGTAAGACAGCGCCCGCCGCGATTATGTTTCACCACTGGAGGTTGATGTTAGTCCGCCTCGCGCAGCAACGACAGCAATACCGGCAGAAATGCCTTGACGTCCTCCACGACGCCCACGTTCGCATGCTGGAAAATCGGCGCGTGCTCGTCCTTGTTGATCGCCACCACGAACTCTGCCTCCCGCATACCTTGCACGTGCTGCGTGGCTCCCGACACGCCGCAAGCGACGTACGTTCTCGGCCGCACCGCAGCGCCCGTCTGGCCGACCTGCCGCCGATAGGGTAGCCACCCCGCATCGCATACCGGCCGCGAACCGGCCACGGCGCCGCCCGCGAAACGCCCGGCCAGTTGCTCCACCACGGCCAGATTCTCCCGCGCGCCGATCCCCCGCCCCGCGGCAAAGATGATCTCCGCTTCGGCCAGTTCGGTGTCGGTCGCCTCGGCCACAGCGACACCTCGATAGGTAATTCGCTCGTCGCCGATATCGAAATCAAGATGCGTGACGCTGCCGCTACGCACCGTGTCGCCTTTCGCAAAGGAAAACGCGCCCTGCGCCACCGTCACGACCAGCGGGTAGTCGCGCACGGCGGCCCACTCCGCAATCTTCGCGTTGTGCGACGCGCGGCGAACCAAAAGTCGCGCGCCTTCGCGCGTGAAGTCCTCAACGCCGGTGATGCAGTCGCCGTCTAGCACCACGGCCAGCATGGGCGCGATTTGCCCGCCCACCACTGTTTGAGGTAGGCACACGCAAACCGTTTCGAGCGAATTCACCACGTTCGATAACGCCGCCGCCGTCAGTGTGCGCCCGGCCGGGCAATGCACCGCGACGACATCCAAACCGGTTCGTTCGGCGAAGCGTGACGCGAGTTCGTCGATGTCCACTCCGACGATTACCGCCAGGGGCAAGACATCGAGCAAGGAACTCAAACGCACGGCGCACGCGGCCGACTCGAAGGAAATCGGCGTGATTTCCCCGTCCAAATGCTCAACGCCGACGATGATTCTTTTCATCGCTTGTCCGTTGCGAAATAGTGGCGCTCGCGCAGCAGCCGAG
Source organism: Candidatus Lernaella stagnicola (assembly GCA_030765525.1). Lineage (NCBI taxonomy): Bacteria > Candidatus Lernaellota > Candidatus Lernaellaia > Candidatus Lernaellales > Candidatus Lernaellaceae > Candidatus Lernaella > Candidatus Lernaella stagnicola. The sequence continues at coordinate 131,429 of JAVCCK010000035.1, read as the reverse complement.
CCAGTTCCGCTGCCTTCGCCGAGGTGTCACCCGCCAAAAACCGTGTCTGCCGATGTTGTTGCGGAAACTCCATTTTCGTGATCGCGCGCTCCCGGCAGCCGGCGTCCAACTCGACAGCCGACAACTCCGCGACTTCGCTTTGATTGGCGCGCAGCATCAGCGACAGCTTCGGATACCGTGGCTTGTTCGGCCCGCTTTGCACCGTCACCAACGCCGGGAAACGCAGCGCGAAAATCTCGCGCCGTCCGCCTTCCACCTCGCGCGTCACCGCCGCGTCGCATTCCTCGTCGAGCCCCATGTCGACGACATTGGTGACACAGGGATAATCGAGCAACGCCGCGATCATCGGCCCCACGGCGGACTGCATCGCGTCTTCGGACATCACGCCCGCGAGGACCAAATCAAACCGTTCCCGCCGGCACAATTCCGCCAGGCACGCGGCGATGGAACGAGCGTCGAGGTTCGCGTCCGCCGCAATGTGAAAACCGCGATCCGCGCCCATGCCCATCGCGCGGCGCAACACCTGCACGACCCGGGGCGGACCGACCGAGGCCACCGCCACCGAACCGCGACCGGCCGCTTCCCGCAGGCGCAACGCAGCCTCCACGGCGTATTCGTCATATCGATTGAGTCGGTACTCGGTGTGCGGATCCGTCGCCAATTCCCGACCGTTCGCATCGATTCGCAGTTGCGCATCGACATCGACGATTTGCTTGACGCACACGAGAATGTTCATGAGCTCCCGTCCCGATTCGTTCTGTCCCGTAAAACTACCGGTCGACTTCGGCGAGTGCAACGGCCTGTTTCTTGACTTGTCGCCGAGCGGTTGCGAAGATGCCGCGATACGCCGTCCGGTCCATTAGGCGGACGCGTACGTCGCACACTGATTCTCGACATAAATGGGGAGATGACCCGTGGACTTTTCGATTTCGGAAAAAATGAAAACGATCCTCGCGCTCATCGATGAATTCGTCGACCAAGAACTGATCCCGCTGGAACCGGAGTTCATGGTGCATGAATTCCGCGACATGCTGCCCGCGCTCCGCGAAAAGCGAAACACCGTCAAACAGATGGAACTTTGGGCCCCGAACCAACCGAAGGAATACGGCGGCATGGGCCTAAACCTCGTCGAGCACGGGCTGGTATCCGAAGCGCTCGGTCGCTCCCCCCTCGGCCACTACGTTTTCGGCTGCCAGGCGCCCGATGCCGGCAACATGGAAATTCTGCACCTGTACGGCAACGACCGGCAGAAGGAGACCTACCTCTTGCCGCTGGCGGCCGGGGAAATCCGCAGTTGCTTCGCGATGACTGAGATCGACCTGCCCGGCTCCAACCCGGTGATGCTCGCCGCGACGGCGGTCGAAGACGGCGACGATTACGTCATCAACGGCCGCAAGTGGTATACGACCGGCGCCGACGGCAGCCAATTCGCCATCGTCATGGCCATCACCCATCCGGACGCCCCGCCGCACCTGCGCGCCAGCATGATCATCGTCCCCACCGGCACGCCCGGCTACGAACTCGTGCGGAATATCGCCGTGATGGGGCACGAAGGCAGCGACTATTTCAGCCACGGCGAGGTGCTCTTCCAGAACTGCCGCGTGCCGCAAGAAAACCTCCTGGGCGGCGGCGGCTTCGGCTTCGCCATCGCGCAGGAACGCCTCGGCCCCGGCCGCATTCACCATTGCATGCGCTGGCTGGGAATCTGCAAACGCGCGTTCGACCTGCTTTGCGCCCGCGCCAACGAGCGCCTCATCTCTCCGGACGGCCGCACCCTCGCCTCCAAGCAGATCGTGCAATCGTGGATCGCCGAGTCGGCTGCCGAAATTCAGGCGGCCCGCCTCATGACCTTGCACGCCGCGTGGAAGATCGACCGCGAAGGCGCGAAGGCTGCGCGCGATGAGATCTCGCTGATCAAATTCATGGTCGCCAACGCCATGGGGCGCGTGGTCGACCGCGCCTTGCAGGTGCACGGCGGGTTGGGCATGACGGACGACACGATTCTCGCCTTCTTCTACCGCCACGAGCGCGCCGCGCGCATCTACGACGGCGCCGACGAAGTGCACAAAGTGTCGTTCGGCAAACGCATGGCGCGACGCTACGCCGGACGCCGGGTGAAATGAGGGCACGAAGCATGGGCGTGGAATTCATCGACAAAGCCAAGCCGATTCGCAGCGGCGAAGAACTCCCTTGGGACAAAGTGGAAGCTTTCCTGAAAGACACGATCCCCGGTTTGCAGGGTGACTTGCAGGTACTTCAGTTCCCCAGCGGCTTCTCGAACCTGACCTACCTGGTCTCGATCGGCGACCGCGAACTGGTGCTGCGCCGCCCGCCCTTCGGCACCAAAGCCGAGACCGCGCACGACATGGCCCGCGAATACAACATTTTCAGGGCACTGCGGCCCGTCTTCCCCTATTGCCCCGAGCCGCTGGCGTACTGCGACGACCCGGCGGTGACCGACGCGCCGTTTTACGTCATGGACCGCATTCGCGGCATCATTTTGCGCGCTAATCCGCCCAAGGGCATGACGCTGAGCCCGGAACAGGCGCGCTCGTTGTGCGAAAACCTCGTCGACCTATGGTGCAAACTTCACTCGCTCGACTACCACGCGGCGGGCTTGGGCGATTTCGGCAAACCGGAAGGTTACGTGCGGCGGCAGGTGGAAGGATGGAGTCGCCGCTATCGCCGCGCGAAAACTGACGACGCGCCGGATTTCGAAGCCGTCATGGCGTGGCTTGCCCAAACCATGCCGGCGGACAGCGCGACGCCCGCCCTGATTCACAACGACTACAAGTTCGACAACCTGGTGCTCGACCCGGACGACCCCACGCGCATCATCGGCGTGCTCGATTGGGAAATGGCGACCATCGGCGATCCGCTCATGGACCTGGGCGGCTCACTTGCCTACTGGGTCAGCCCCGCCGATCCCGACGACCTGCAGATGATGCGGCAGTTGCCGACGCATCTACCCGGCATGCTCACGCGTGACGAAATCGTGGCCCTCTATGCACAACAAATGGGCCGCGAGATCGACTCGTTTGATTTCTATTATTGCTTCGGCCTGTTCCGGCTCGCCGTGATCGCGCAGCAGATCTACTACCGTTTCTACCACGGCCAAACCAAAGACCCGCGCTTCCAGATGCTGGTTTTTGCCGTGCAGATCCTCGAGAAAACCGCTCGCGCCGTCATCGAACGCGCCGGCTGAACCGCTCATAAAGGGAACCACCATGAACCGTCGCCGTTTCCTAACCGTAATGACAGCAACGACCATTGCAGCCCGGTGCGGTCTCGGCAAAGCCCGGGCCGATAATCCCGGCAGCCGGCCCCCGCAGGCGGCCCAACCGATCGAGGTTAAAAAAGCGGCCGTCGTCTGGTACAGCCAAACCGGCCATACCGAGCGCATGGGCCGTTTGATCGCCAAGACACTGGAAAAGGAAAACATCGCCGTCACCGCCGGCGCGTGCCGGGAAATGCAAATCGAGGCCCTGGCAGAGGCGGATTTAATCGTACTCGGATCGCCGATTTTCTACGTCGACGTGCCCGAAGGGATGCAGCGCTTCCTGCAAAAGTTGCCGCCCCTCGCCGGGAAAGCCGGAGCCGGATTCGTCACCTATGGCGGCATCGGTCACAATGTACAAAACACGGCCGTTCGTTTGCTGCACGCGATGCGCGAGCGCGGCGCGATGCCGGTCGGACACACGGCGTTCGGCAACATGTCGGCCTTTGCGCCAACGTGGTCCTTCGGCAACGACAAACGCACGCTGCAATACCGGCACCTGCCCAACGAAGACACGTACGAACAGGCGCGTGAATTCGCCCGGCAAATCGTCCTTGCCGCGCGGAACGGCCAAGAAGACACAAGTGAAACCAAGTTCAGCATCGAGGACATGTCGCGGTCGTTCAACCTACGTTGGTGGACGAAGCTCGGCATCAACCACCACACCATCAATCCCGAAACATGCATTCAGTGCGGGGCTTGTGAGGCCACGTGCCCGGTCGGCGCCATCCACCTTCAAGCTCGCCAAATCGACCACGACCAATGCATCCTTTGTTTAGGGTGCGTGAACAACTGCCCAACCGGCGCGCTGGAAATGGAGATGCTGAACACGCGTTTGCTCGGCTTTCGCCGTTTCTGCGAGCAACGAGGTGTCAAGGTCGTACCGCCTCCGGAACTGGCAGACGCCCCCACAGGGTAAGAGCCGGATCGCATTTTTTCCGACACCGAAAGACAGAGCCGGTCGCAACTTGAACCGGCCCCGTTTTGTTGTAAGCTTGCCGGTTGTGTCGGCTCGGTCGTCGTGACTTCGAAGCCCATGGATGGCGTCTTTTAGATCGAAGGCGTCGATGGACCGCGGCCGTTTGCCCGGGAAGGAATGGTCTATGCCTAAAGCGTGTTTTGGTTTCACATTTTTGTTGGCTCTATTCCTCCTGTCGCTTCCGGTTGCGGCGTTTGATGTGCTGGAAATGACCCCGAACTTCGCAACGCGAGTGACGCGGACGACAACGGTGGTGACCGTTACCTTCGACGAAGCCGTCGACCCCGCGACCGTCGATGAAACCTCGTTTTCCATCGTCACGTTTCCGCTCGGCGACCCCGTGGCGGGGGGTATTTCCTTCACCGGCGAGGACACGGTCGTTTTTACGCCGTCCGCAAGTTGGACGTGGGGGCAACGCTACCAACTGGTTATCACCGAAGACGTATTAAGCCTGGTCGGTAAGCCGTTTTTGGGCAGCCTGCCTTTCGACGGCGTGTTCGTGGCGAACATTCCCAACGATTACTCGCCGCCTAATTTTGACCCCTATAACCCGCCGGCGTTTCGCGCCACGTACAACCAAGCCTCTCCCTTTCTCGGGTACAATCCCTTCGATCCGGAAGGGCCCGCCGAGCCGTGGCAGATTCCCGGCATGAATGTCACCGGCGCGTGGAAATACACGACTGGTAGCCCCGATATCCTCATTGCTCTGGTCGACACCGGCATCAGCCACTACCACGACAACGAATTTCGCCGGAACATTTTCATCAACGTTGGCGAACTGCCGCTGCCCAATATCGAAGGCGATCCTTGCGACGAATACGACTGCAACGAAGACGGGCGTTTCAACGTCGAGGATTATCGCTACGACGACCGCCTGGGTGCCCCGGGAAACCGCGATGCCTACCAATTGATCCAGACATTCTCCGACGGTTTCGACGACGACGCCAACGGGTTTGTCGACGATATCTCCGGGTGGGATTTCCTGCGCAACGTCAACGAAGCGTTGGACACTGCCGCCCTTCCCCTGGGCAACCACGGCCACTGGCAAGCGCGCGAAATCGTTTCGGAGGGCAATAACAGCGTGGGCGGTTATGTCGGCGCGTGCCCGAATTGCATGATTATTCCGCTTCGCGCGTCCACCGGCCTGTTTTACGATTTCGGCATGTTGGCGGCGTCCATACGCTACGCCAACGCGATGGGCGCTTCGGTGATCAGCCACGCGGGCGCGAACTTTACGTGGTCGCGCCAAGGCCAGCAAGAAGTGATCGACGCCTATGACGCAGGCACGGTAGCTGTCGGCGTTACGTGCGACGCCCTGAGCTTTCACCACTGGATGCCTTACGCGGGCGAAGATGCCATTGCCGTCAAATCGATGATCCCCCTTCCGCCGGCCCACTTCCCGGACGGATTCGAGGGCGAAGACTACGCCTTCACCGAATCCTGGTGCACCGGCTACGGTTCGCACACGATGCTCGCGGTCCCCTCCGGTTCCGAGTGCACGTCCGAAGCGGTGGCCAGCCTGTCCGGCTTGTTTGCGTTGCTGTTTAGCTACGCCCACGAGCAGGGCATCGATCTCGAGGCCGACGAAGCCAAGCAAATCCTCACCATGACGGCCTACGACATACAAGACCGGTGCTTCTCCTTCATTCAGCTTAGTCAACCGTGCCTGCCCGGGCCGGATGCCACCTACGGCTACGGCCGGCCTGATATGGAAGCCGCGATGCGCGCGGTCGGCGATGTCGACCGGGGCCTGCCGTCAAAGATTCCGCCCGTAGTTCGCATCACCGCCCCGGAATGGTGGACGACATTCGACCCGGCGGCGGACGACGCGATCGACGTGACCGGCCGGATCAGCGCGCGAACCTACCCGCTTACTTGGTCGGTGCAGATCGCGCCGGGACACCAGCCCGCCGAGGAAGAGTTCGTCACCGTCGACTACGGCGATGCGACCTCCTCGGTCGAAGGGCTCATCACGACGTTCCAAGTCGCCGAATACATCGATCCCGAATGGGCCGCGCGGCCCATCGACGGACTGTTCGCCTTCGACGCCACGTTGCGCGTCCAAGCGGCGTACGAAGCGCTTGACGGAGCGTTGGTCGTCGGCGAATCGCGCAAGACGATCAGCGTTCACACCGACGCCGACCCGGACAACGGCCTGGTTCCCGGGTTCCCGCTGTGGATCGGCGCTTCGGGTGAATCCTCGCCGCTGCTTTACGATCTGGACGGCGATCCCGACCGCCGCATGGAAATCATCTTCGGCACCGGCGCCGGCGAATTGGTGGTCCTCAAATTCGATGAGGGCCTCGGCACCTGGGCGAACCTGCCGGGCTTCCCCATGGATCTCTCCGGCGACGACCCGCTGTATCGAGCGGGCATTTTCGCTTCGGTCGCGGTGGGCGATCTGTTCAGCGACTCGACGCCGGAGATCGTCGCGGCCACCTTGGGCGGCAAGGTCTACGCGATCGATCCAAACAACGGCGGCACGTTTTTGCCGGGCTTTCCGGTAAGCGCCAATCCGGTCGACCCGTCGTCGGTTCTCGGATACGGACAAGGCAACGGATTCATGTCTTCGCCGGTACTTGCAGACTTGGACCTGGACGGCGTGCTTGAAATCATCGCCGGTTCCCTCGATCAAAAAATGTATGCGTGGAAACCGGCCCCGTCGCCGGGGAGCGCAACGCCGCTGCCGGGTTGGCCGGTGTTTTGCCGGTCGGACCAAGGCTTGGTGCCTCGCGACAAAGTGTGCAACGGTTCCGACATCCCCTTTGCCATTTTCGGCACGCCCGCGGTGGGCATACTCGACCCGCGGCATCCGGACCCGCAGATCAGCCAGCGCCTTTCCGTGCTCGTACCCACCAGCGAGGAATGCCCGGGCGGTGATCGTGACTCCGGTCGCCTCTACGCCATTTACCACGACGGCATGAACCACCCCGGCGGCCCGTTCCTGCCGAACTGGCCCGCCACGCCTCTGCAGGGTTCGAGCGTGTTGCCGTTTTTCAACATCATCGGCGGAATTTCCGGCTCGCCGGCCGTTTGGACCGCGGGCGAAAAGACGACGATTGCCGTCGGCGCGATGGTGTGGGTGCCGCAAATTCTGCGCTACAGCGTGGATGGCTTTGAAATCGAACACTTGGAGGGGTCTCTGTCCATCAACGCCGCCGGTTCGCCGTGCTTGTCGGCCCTCGATCCGACCGAAGACCCCATTTACCTGCAGCCCGCCATCGGGCTCCTGCAATTGACTCCGGGCGGACTGAAAGCCATCAAATCCGTGGTCAACGGCTTCAAGCTCGACCCACCGTACCGGAAGGTCGTCAGGGCGAAATACGGCGACCTGCCGCTGCTGATCCAGCCGGTCACCGGCGATTTGGACGGCGACGGCATGCGCGAAATAATCGGCGGTACCGGCGACTACCTGGTGCACGCGCATCGCAAGAACGGCCGCGAAATTGCCGGGTGGCCAAAATACACGCAAAAATGGACACTTGCCTCGCCTGCGGTGGGCGACATCGATGCCGACGGCATGGTGGAAGTCGTCTCTCACACCCGCGAGGGATATCTCTACGCCTGGGAAAGCCTCGGCGAAACATGCCCGGATGGCGAGCCGAATTCCGACTGGCCGCGCTTCCATCACGACGAACGCAACACCGGGTACCACGGCGCCGACACCCTGCCACCGGCCCGCGTGACCGATTTGACCGCCGCGGAAACGCCGAATGGCTCCTTATTACTTGAGTTTACGGCACCCGGCGACGATTGGTGGTGCGGGCGCGCGTCGAATTACACGGTGCGGCTGGACGCCGACGGTTCCATCGATTTGTCCGACTGGAATTCCTTTCAAGCCGCTCCCGGAGTGGCGCTTACCCCCGGCCCTGAATACGGCGGCGACTCGGCGACCTTTGAGATCTCGACCGTCACCGCCCAGCGCATCGCCTTGATTGCCGTGGACAACGAGGGCCATCGTTCGCGCATCAGCAACGTGGCCGAGGTCGCACCCTACGTGCCCGGTGACGATGACGACGACGACGATGACGACGACGATAATAACGATGACAACGATGACGACGACGACGACGACGACACCGTTGGTGACGACGACGACGCCAATGACGATGATGACGACACCGACGACGACGCAGATAACGACCGTGCCGACGCCGATAACGGCGCAGACACTGCAAATGACACTGGTTGTGGGTGCTAAACGCGGGTTAGGTCAGCCTAGAATCAAGTCCTTTTGCGCCTGCTTCATCTTCGGATCGCGTTCCACGTAAACCGCTTCGAGCGTGGCTGGGTCGAGCCCCGTCGCGTACATCGTCGTGGCGGCGGTGCCCGGCGTCGGCGTGAAAATCTGGCACTGTTCGACGGTGAGTCCGTGCCGGCGCATGAACTGCTTGACGCGCTTCATATCCTCCAATGTGCAGCCCGGATGCGCGGCGATGAAATACGGCAGCACGTACTGCTCGCGGCCTGCCGCTTTCGAGAAACCGCGGTGCATGTCGAGAAACTTCACGAAGCTTTCGATGTCCGGTTTGCGCATGAAATCCAACACCCGCCCGACGACGTGTTCCGGCGCGACTTTCATCAATCCGCTGGTATGGTGGGCGGCCAACCGCTTCATCAGCGCCTCGGACAGCACGGCCAAATCGGTGCGGATACCGGTCGTCACGAATAGGTGCTTGACGCCCGGCACGGCCGAGGCCTTTCGCAGAAGTTCCAAGTAAGGCGTCGCATCAACCGACAAATGGCGGCACCGATTCGGCCACAGGCATGACGGACGGTTGCAGCCGCCCTCCTTCCCGCATGACATGCCGTACATGTTGGCGGTCGGCCCGCCCAGGTCCGAGATCGTGCCGCGAAAATCCGGATGGGCGACAACGCGTCGAACGTTGTCCAGGATCGACGCTTCCGAACGAAACGAAATCGCTTTGCCCTGATGCGCCCCGATCGCGCAGAAGGCGCAACCGCCGAAGCAGCCGCGGTGCGCGGTGATACCGAAACGAACCTGCTCCAACGCGGGCACCCGCTCGCCGCCGTACACCGGATGCACGTCCAGCGTGAAATCGAGCCCGTAGATGCGATCGAGTTCCGAACCGCTGAGCGGTGGCCAAGGCGGATTGGCGACCACGCGCATGCCGCCGGTCTCTTGCCACATCGCACGGTCGCAGTTTGTTTCCTGCAATTGATGGGCGTGGGCGTAACTTCGCGGGTTCTCCGCCACTTCTTCCGCGGGCGGCAAAGCAATGCCATCCGGCGGCGGATTACTATTTTTCGGGACCCGATACACGACGCCCGCGACCTCGTTTACCGCCGCCACTTGCCGACTGGGCTCCACTTTACGGCCGGCGCGACGCGCTTCGAGAAGCATCGGCTCCTCGGCCAACAAGTGATCGAGCCGCTTGGCGATTTCGACAATCGGCCCTTCCCCCATGCCGTGGACCAGCACGTCGGCGCCGCAGTCCATCAAAGCCGACCGCCGCACGGCGTCGCTCCAATAATCGTAATGCGCGAAGCGACGCAGGCCCGCCTCCAGGCCGCCCGCCACGAGGAACGCCGCTTTGCCGAAATTGCGCCGGATGAGGTTGCAGTACACGGTCAGCGCTCGATCGGGCCGCCCCCCGGCCATGCCGCCCGGTGCGTAGGGGTCGTCGGAACGGCGACGCTTGAGAGCGGTGTAATTGCCGACCATCGAATCAAGGCTGCCGGCCGTTACGCCAAAGAACAAACGCGGAATTCCCAGACGAGCAATATCCGCCGGGTCGTTGACGTCCGGTCGCGCGATCACACCCACGCGAAAGCCTGCCGCTTCGAGCACGCGGCCCAACAAGGCGGCGGGGAAAGACGGATGGTCCACGTGGGCGTCGCCGGTGACCAGAATGACATCCAGTTCGTTCCAGCCTCGGCTCTGCGCTTCGTCCAAAGTCGTGGGTAAGTGCGGCATGTTCCTCGTCATAGCTTCCGATTCGCCGCGTCGTGCGGCATAAACAGCGCATTTTAGCGCGTCGGGCGCCTCGTTGTCGCCTGTATGTCGCTGATAAAGAAAACGGCAACCCGCAGGGGTTGCCGCCAAAAGCTCAAGAAGCGCGGTCGTTAGAAGCCGCGCGTCGTCGGCACTGTAGAGCTAACCAAATCAACCGCGACCGGGATGTCCATGACACCGAGCACGGGAATGACCATGCCCGCCATGGTTTGGCCGCGAATGACGGTTATCATGCGCCCGTCCTGGCTGTAGCGCACGACGCTGGGAATCTGCAGGAACATGTCGTGCACGAGGAACGAGTTCAGCAGGCTGTTTTCGACATTGAACGACATAATGATGTCCGTGTCGCTGGCCAGCTTGCCGTCTTCACCACGAATGATATCGGTGGCGGAGCCCGGCTGCAATTGAATCAGCATACGGCCCATATCCAGCAATCCCGGCGGATCGGTTTTGCCACCGAGGCTGACCGAAATGCTGGTTGCGAATTGGTAGCCGTTCGGCGCCACGTTCACCGGCAGCCGCGCTTCATTTTGTTCCCCGTACACCAAGCCGTGTACGTTGATCGGGAAGAAGCCCAACACATAAGCGGGGTCTTTGATGAGCGGCGAGTCCATGATCATCGTATTGGTCTTGGTCGGCGTTTCCTCCGGGTCCAAGTACCCGTTGGCATTGGTGTCGGCGTAGGGATAGGTCATGAACACGGTTTGGCTGAAGGGCGAGTACGGCGTAACCACGAAATCGATTTCGATAGGCGGCCCGCCGGGCTCCCGGTCCATGTCGGTATCCAGCGCGACGCCGTCGAGGTTCGTAGCGCCCTCGGTAATCACCCAGCGATAATGATGGCCGACGATCAATTCGCTATCGGGCACGAAGTCGAAGAACACCGAATAACTAACGTGCGTGCCGGGAATCAACTCGCCGCCCTCGGTCATGTCGTAGAGACCGTACGCGTCTCCGTAGACCAGCGAATCGAGATCGATAATCTGCGAGAAGTAGAATTCCGGCAGAAAATTGCTCGCCATCGTACTGTTCGGCCGCAGTTCCGGCACGGCGGCCAGCACAACGGGCGGGTCCACCGGCGAAGACTGCAATGGCATCGTTGTGAACGAGTAGGTGCTCCCCGTCGCCAGTTTGTTGCCGACGATATCCTCGATTCCGGGCTCCACGATGATTTGATACGTCGTGTCCGGTTCCAGCGGATAGTCGGGGATGAGGAACATTTTGGGTTGGTAGAGATCGTACTTGACCGACACGCGCCCCTCCGGTCCGAGCACGTAGATGTTGTCGCGGACCGTGTCGGGATCCAGCGGCTCGGAGAAGTAAACGATGATTTTTTCGCCCGCCATGCGGGTATCCACGACATCTGAAATGTCGATGTCGTCGATCACCATATCCACGGGCGAAACGGCGGTAACAAACGGCGGCGTCGTGTCGAATTCCTGCTCCGGCAACGTCGGCGGCGGCACCATTTGCAGCGCCATCGCCACGGGCATGCGCTCGTTACCCAGGTTCAACTCCGAATAGCCGACCAATTCGATTTTCATCGCCTCGTATCCGGATTCCGGGTCGATGAGATCCACCGACGCCACGCCGACGAGCTTGGTACCGAGCAAGGGCTGCGGCAGCAGCGAGTTGGCCGTTGTGTTTTCCAAGGTCATCGCCGCGTCGAGAAAAAGCGTAATCGTCGCGGGCAGTCCCGCCTCGCCGTGCACGAATTCGGAACCCAGCATTTCACCCACGGCGTCGGTAAGAAGCGTGATTTGAATTTCCCCGGTCAAAATGCCCGAGGGGATGACGCCGCCGACCTTGTATTGCAGCGGCTTGCCGATCAGCTTCTGTCCCTTGCGCACGACGAAGGGGATGCGATCGGGCGACAGCTTCGCGTCGCCAAACTCATTCCACAGCCGGCCGCCGATCAGCATGTTCGTCACGCCGAGAAACACCGACTTGGTGTACATCGAATTCATGGGGTACGGGATGATCTGGCTCTTGGGGTACGCGCCGTCGTCCGGCAGCGCGTCGCAAAAGCCGAATCCCGGCACGGCCGTCGGACATTTGTCCATGGCCAGCAGCGTATGCTCACCGGTCGAGAGCGGCACGAACTGCGCGTGAAACGGGACCGCCAAATTGTCACCGTTGGCGTCGAACATTTCCTGCGTCACGGTGAGCTGGTAGGTCTCCCCGGCGGTCAAATCTTCGTCGGGATCGAACACGAGCTGCCCCGCGCGGGCAAACAGGTTGCCCGGTACAGGATCGCCGCTAGCAACGTGGATGAACAGAAACGACTTTCCGTACTCCACGGAATCGCGGTCTACCGGCTCGTTGAAAAAGACGCGAAACGTGTGGAAGTCCCAACACGGATCGTCCTCGCCGGGCACGGTCCGCACGACGTTGAGCCGCTCGGCCGCCTTCGGCCGCCGCAACCCGGTTTGAAATTGAATCGTCCGCTCTTCTTTCAACACGTCGCCCGCCCGGCTGCGAATTCCCGGTTTCAGGGTGATCGTGTAGTCCGTCCGTTCCGGCCAGTGCGACACCGACGTGATGATGATCGACGCCAAGTAGACCTCGACTTCGATCGCCGGACGGAATCCGTCTTCGTTGGCCAAAAACACGCGGTTGACGATGGAAGCCGGGTCGACTTCAGCGGACATGTAAACCACAAGCTGGCTGGTCAGCGGCAGGTTGAACTGCCCCTGATGCGGATTGCTCATGAGCATGCGGAAGCTAGAGTCAGCCGGTGCGGGTTCCAACGGTTCGCGTTCGTCCCCACACCCGACCACCAACGCGAGAAGCAACGCCGCGCCGAGGAAGAGTAGTAGCAATCGTTTCATGATGTCGCTCCTCTGCCCTAGAATTTCAGCGTCAGGGTGCCGACGACACCGTTAATGTTGCCGCTGCTTTCGAATTCGCGGTCATCGCCCGAATCCACGGTGCGCGGCACGAGGTAATGATGGAAGTAGGAAACGCCGATTGTCGGCGCGTGGTTAAACGCCGGCACGTAGGTCATGTCGTGTCCGACGCCGAGGCTGAAGGCGTGCTTTGCGTTATCCAACACGACGGTGTTTCCCATGCCGGGATCGTCAAAGGGCGTATCTTCCCAGAAATACCCGAAGCGCAACTGAAGGTTGTCCAACGGCGAGTACTCCAAACCCAAGCGCGGAATCACCAGGTCCTTCGTTCCGAATCCGCTTTCGTCTTTGACGACGTCGTCCTCGGAGACTTCATCCTCGTAATCGGCCCAATTGGCCCACGTGACGTCGAGCGCGATCATGAGTTGCTCGATCGGCATGAGGCTGACGCCGAGCGCCACTTGCTGCGGCACGTAGGTATCCTTGAAGGCCATCAAGAGGTTGAGGTCCGTCAGCGGCGATTCGCTGACCAGCGCCTAGGTGGCCGCGTCAATGCTGTCAAACTGCGCCAAGCCTTTGCCCCGATACGCCACGCCGATCGTGACGATCGGATGCACCGGCGCGTACAGGCTGATGATCGGCGCGATCACGGGCTCGGCGTTGACTTGGATTTGTTCTTCCTTGGTGTTACCCGCCATATCCGTCTCGGCAACCAACTGATTTTCGCCCTTGACCATCACAAAGCCGCCCGCCCCGATATAGAGTTGCGGAATGATCTCCACACCCAGACCGGTGGTCATCGTGACGCTGGTCAAGCCGTAGCGCATAAACTGGCCGTCGTCGCTGCGCTTTTCCTCAAAAGCCATGAACGACTTGAGATTGTCGTCGATGGCGATATCGAAGCCGAGGCCCAGACCGTGCTCGTTTTCAAACAGCGTCGAGAGGTTCATCGTGAAACCAATCAACGTCAGCTTGTTGGCCGTATCGAAATCGACGGCGTCTTCATTTCCACTGGGCCCGCCAGTCAATTTCGGCGCCGCGTACATATACCCGAGGTCGATTTGGTTGGTGGTCAGAGCACCCAATGCCGCTGGGTTGAAGAACGTCGCCGAATAGTCGTCACCCACGGCCGTCATGGCATTACCGAGCCCGACGGAGCGAGCCGATAGGCCGTAGGTCGTCGGGACGAAAATCAACCCGGCGTGTACGGCGGTCGCACCGCCAAACAAAGCCAGTGACACCAGCACGATTACCAATATGCGTTTCATGTGTATCTCCCCGGTTATGCCGCAATGACGCCAGCGCATCGCGTTCGCTTCCAAAATCCTTCGCGGACTCATTTATTCGATGACGGGAAAAGCCCCTTATGTTTACCGTGTCGGCGTCCGAGCCGCCGACTTCACAAGCCAAGCCCTAACACATTTTTAATTGAAAGTGCACCGCGCGTCCATAGCGCTCGCGGAAATACATCACAAATCCAAAGCGGAAATCAGCGAGGCTAACGACTTGGTCGCGAGGCAATTCGGCATGTCGAGGAAGGTGAGCATGTCGGCATCGTAGCGGCGAATCGTCTCGTCATCCGGGATAAAAGCGACGGCCGGGAGGTCGGTTTTAGCCGCCGTTTCTTGAAATTCGGCCGCCGATCGCAGTCGATTTATGACCAAATGCGCTCGCACGCCGTCGCTAATCGTGCCCGCCAACTCGAAAATGGACTCCGCCACGCGCAAGGACTTCATCGATGAATCCGAAACCAGCACGAGGTCGTCCAGGCGCCGCATCACTTGCCGGTTCACCTGTTCGATCCCCGCCTCGGCGTCGATCACGATGATATCGAAGGAGTCGGCCAGCAACTCGATCGCGTCGCGCAGCAAGCGGTTGACCGAACAAAAGCAGCCCGGATCTTCCGGCCGGCCGATGGCCAAAAACGCCAGATTGCCCTTTTCGGCGAGGGCTTCAGCCAGCAGGAAATCCAGAGACAGCGCCAATTCCGTGCGGTCGGCCCCACCTTCGCGGGCCGCGGTTATGGCGCGCCGGCGGAGGTCGTCGATGGTGCGTTTGGAAGCGAAGTTCAACGCCATGCTCAGGCCGCCGGCATGGTCGGCGTCGACCAACAATACTTTTTGAGACTTGCCGGCTAGGTGGCGGCCCAGCAGCGCGCTGATCGTGGTTTTCCCAACGCCCCCCTTGCCGCAAACGGCGATTACCCGCTCAGCCATGCGCTTCCCTTTTCAATCCGGCCGCCCGAATGCGTTTGAGTTCCGCGACGCTCCGGCACAGATCGGCGAACTCGCAGCCGTCACATTCCATGATGGGTTCGCTCGCCAGTTTTAGGATCGCCCCGCCGATGCGACCGGCCCGACGCGCCGGTGCCGCCAAGCATGACAGCGACGGCGGATCATCGCTCACGAACAAGACGTCCACGCCACGCACGCCCGGGACCGCGCTCAACTGCTGGATAAGCGCTGCGCCCCATGCATGAAAGCCGCATTCATCCAGATTCGCATCGCGATGCACGCGGCACCAAATCGTCTGCTGGCCCGGCAGGACCCGCACCATCAATCCGTCGAGTTCGAGGCGGTGAAACGCGTCGCGCAGGTTGGTGAACAGTTCGATAGTGGACGTAGCCGGCTCCACAAGCGCCAGGGGGATCAAAGCGAAACCGGCGCCGCTGGGCGGCAGGTCGCGTAGTTCGGGGCCGACCCGCCACACGCGGTTGTGTCCGATGGGCAGGCGCTCGCTCCACATCAGTGCAAACACCGACTCGGCGGAAGGTTTGCCCAACTCGAAGCGGGTGTCATCTTGAAGCACCAGCGTGCGCCGCGCCGGCCAGGGCCGCGCCGAATCGCTTGCCGACTCGTGCAGCGCGCCCCGTTCGCGCGCCTCTTCAACAAACGCGAGGACTTCTTGGATGGGATCGTCAAACAAGCTCATTTCAATCCGTCTCGGTGAGCAACGCCGCGCCGATCGCCGCCGCAAACACCGGATCGAAGCCGCAAGGTAATCGCTCGCCTTCCAGTTTCGCGGCAACGCGGTCGACGACGGTCGCGAATCGCGCCACGCCGCCGGTAAAAGTGAACGCGCCGCCGCCGCGAAAACGTCGCGCCTGTGCAGCCAGAATATTCGCCACGGACTGGCAAACACCGGCGAGTATGTCCGCCGTCGCCCGCCCGTCGTTGGCGTGCCCGATCACCTCGCTTTCGGCAAACACGCCGCACTGATTGCTGATGGCCAGCGGCTGCGTCGACGTGGCGCAAAGCGCATCGATTTCCTCCACCGGCACTTCCAACTTGCGGCTCATCATTTCGATAAAGCGCCCTGAGCCCGAGGCGCACTTGTCGTTACGCACGAAATCGGCGACGTCACCCTCGTCGTCCATCCGGATCGCGGCAATGCTTTGCCCGCCGGCGTGCAGGAAAAATCGCGCGCGCGGCGCGAAAAAGCCCACAGCGACACCGGCGCAAATCACTTCGTCTTCGGTAAACGCCGCCTGCTCGACCAGCCCCGCCCCGCTGCCGGTCGCCGCCACGTACGCGACATCGCCAGGGGCCACTTTCGCCGCAGCGATGGTTTGCTCGATGAATTCCGGCAACTGCGCGGCGATGTTACCCACGGTCGGAATGATCCGGCCCGCGCGAAGGGTATCGTCCTCCATCACGACGACTTTGGTCATCAAACTGCCGACATCAACGCCCACGGTAATCATCGTTCGCTCCACGCTCGGCGGGCCAGCATCGCCGCGCCGTATGCGCCGACCAGTTGGGGATCCAATTTCAGCGTCGTGACGCGCAAGCGGAGCCGCCGTTCAATCTCCGTGCGCACGCCGATGTTTTTGGCGACGCCGCCGGTCATCACTAAGGCCGGTTGCGGCTTGATGCGTTTGACCAGCGACGCAACACGTCCGGCCATGGCTTGGTTGATGCCAGCCGCGACATCCTCGCGCGCGACGCCGCGCTGCAGATAGTGAATCACCTCCGTCTCGACGAAGATGCTGCACCGGCTGCTCATCTCGGCGGGTCGCCGGGCCCGCATGCCCAGGGGGCCCAATTCCTCGAGCGGCACATCCAGCGCGCGGCTCATTAATTCCAGAAAGTGCCCGGTGCCGGCTGCGCACTTGTCGTTCATGACGAAATCCTCGAGTTCGCCGGCGGGACCGACGCGAATCGCCTTGGCGTCCTGACCACCGATGTCAACAACCGTTCGCACCTCGGGCACGAGGCAGTGCGCGCCGAATGCGTGGCAGGATATTTCGCTGATGTTATCGCCGGCCATCCCGGCGGCCTGCACTTGTTCGCGTCCGTATCCCGTGCTGACAGCAAAATCGACCTGTTCGAGTCGCACGCCGTTCTGCTGAAACAAGGTTTCACAAACCTCGCGGGCGGAAGCCACCGGATGCGGTCGCACGCCGATTCGGGAGTGCCCGATCAGGCGGTCGTCGCACACCAATACGGCCTCGGCGGTCAGCGAGCCCACGTCGATGCCAACGAAATACAAGCTGCTACTCCTTACCCGGCGCAGGCGGCGAATCGGCCGGCCGCGGCAGGCGCCGTTTGGTTTTCCGCGCCCGTTGGTCTTTGGGCACGACCACGTTTTCGATGAACTCGGTCAACTCTTGTTGAATCACGGTGATGGGTGTGGTGGTTTTCATCCAGGAGTCGCCGTGCAGGATCAACGTGGGGATGCCGGCGCGGCGCATTAGCTCTTCACGCAGGATGGACACGACGCTCCAGGTCTGCTTGCAGGCATCGTGACCGCAGTAGACGACGCAATCCGCCCGCATTTCGCGCGCGGCGTAAATCATGTCCTCGATCCACGCGCGCGACATCGACGGCGCGCCCATCTGGCGGTTCATGGGGTAGTTCCAACAGGCTTCGATCAGCCCCCGGATCATCGTTTCGCGTGAGGTTAAATCGATGGGTTGCGGCATGCTGAGGTCGAGCGCATCCATCAGGTGGACGTACTGCTTTTCCTCCATCCACGTGTACAGGCCCGTTAGGTCGAAGTAGTAACTGGTATAGGCCCACAACACGCGCGCTTTTTGCGGCCGCAAGGTATCTTCCTTCAAACGCCGCCGCGTCGTTTCGACCAGGCACTCCATCATTTTCACGCCCGTGTCGGTGCCCCACATGCTGAAGCGCGTGCCGGCCAGCATCAGCGAATACAAATTGGGAACGGGGCACGGATTCGGTTTGTGCAACTCCCAGAGTTCCCAGTACAGCTCGGCGCAGCGATTGGCGCGCGATAGGACGTACCGCAGTTTCTCTTCGGTCAACTCTTCACCGAGAAACTCCTCGAGTTGCCGAATCAAGCCGCCAAAGTAGATTTCGTACTGCCGGTGCCCGGCCTCGGACTCGTCAACCGGTTTTTCGATAATAAATTGCGGGATGCCCAAGTAATGCGAGGCGAATTCGTGAATTTTTGAGTTCGCGTCGCACGCGCCGGGCGCGGCCGAGACAATCGCCTGCGCCATCAGATCCTCGCCCGCCAACATCGAGCCCAGTTCGATACTATTGGACGAGCAAATGTGATCGGGCAGGCCAAGCGCCATCATCACTTCCCAATACCGCTCGCCGCCGCCCTGCAAGCCCGCCGCCGCCAAGGTCGTGAGCACTTCGGTAGTGATGGGGTACGCGTTGTCGAAAGCGGTGATCAACTCGGGCGGAAAATTGAACGGCACGAGAACCACTTTCTTACCCTCGGCGGCAGCACCCTGGGCATTGCTCAACCACTCCGAGAGCATGTCGAGAAAGGTGAGGCCGGCCAGCCGCACGTGGGGTTGAAAGAATGCCGCGAGCGAGTGACGCGCCTCAGGCGGTAACAACTCGAGCAAGCCCGCCGTCGACTCCTCGCTGATGTTTTTGGGCATCCGCGGGATCAGGCTCAGCAATCCGCTAATGCGGTCGATCAGTCCGGTTTGTTTGGTCAAGGTCATGGCCGCTCCCCAATCCGCTCCAGAAAGGCCTGAACGCGAGTGCGCATACGCCCGAGGTCCGCCAGTCCGCCGTACTCTTTTTCGAGACACAACACCGGCATTTCCTTTTCCCGCAAACGCAACCTCAGCAACGCGTTGTCGATGCCATGCACGTCGCAGAATTTGTTGTGCACCAGGATGACGCCGTCGACTCGCGCCCGTTCGGCGGCGGTCAAGAGATACGTGAGTCGGTCCGGAAATTGGTCGTACATACGCGGGCACATGGATTGTCGCAGGTAGAGTTCGGCCAGCGCGCGGTAGGGCTCGTCGTCGACAACATCCCGCCGCGGCCAAAACGCCCGCGTGCCGAAGCAAAGCGTGTCGGTCACGACCGCGCCGCCCATTTCTTCGATCATCCCGACGAATTCCACCTCGTCCGTCGCCGAGCCGCCAAGCAAAATGCGCGCTTTGAACGAGCCGATGTCATGACCGGTCCGCTGCTTCAACACGTCGTCAAGAAGTTCCTCGAATTCCTTCGCTGGCACGGCCGATCCGGCCAGGATGAGCGCCAAGGTTTCGGTGCCGGTGATCGCCGGTCGCTCCGCTTCCCGCAACCCGTAAACGAGGGCGAGCTTTTCGCGGATGCGGGCTTGGATCGCAGTCGCCGCGGCCAGGTCGGCGTCCGTCGTTTTAACACCGAAATAATCGTCCAAGGCTTCGGCGAAAAGGCGCAGTTCATTCGCAAAGTAATCCACGGATTCCGGCGCGAGAAAATGCGGCCCCTTCAGGTAGTGAAAGAAATCGACGGGCCGCGCGTACTGCCAGTTCTCGAACATGCCGCGAAGCTGGTCGCAGCCGTTGGTCTCGATCAGTCCATCCAGAAAATCGAAGGTGCCGTCGAGGCCGAGTTGCAGGCAGGAACGGCAGAAACTGCAATTGAACCGCGACAGGCGGGCGTCGGCCATTTCCGTTTCCGCGTTGCCCGCGCCGCGAATACGAAACGGCAGCAACCCGGCAGCCTCGATGATTTCCACGGGCGTGAAAACGCACGTGTAGCCGACGACCTTGCCGCCCGCCGCTTTCCATTGTGCGGCGCGATCGAGGTCGAGACCGCGCACTCGTTCGAACAATTCCTGCATCATTTATTTTCACCTCGTTCGGCCTTCCGCGTCCGTCGAAACGGCCGCAGCGCCCACGCCACGGCGCCGTGCCACACGGCACCCAGCACCGGTTTCACGATTGCGGCAAAGCGCTCTCCGCTGCCGAAAAGCGCCCGCATGAAACCGCCGACCGCGTGACGCCACGCACGCGCCAACTCCCGCGTGTCCACGGCGTCGAAAAAGCGCCGCAGCCAGTCGCGCCAGCCCTGCGGATTCTCGTCCATGGCGCGGTTGAAGCGCACCAGCCACTCGTTGACCCGGGCGCCCAGCCTCTCCGGTTGTGTTTCAAGACGCACGTCGGAATCCGCCTGCGCCGCCACCCAAAAACGGCGAGCCGCTCCCTGGAACGCGCGGCCCGCTTGCTCCTTGTCCACGCCCGCGAGGAATTCCCGCGTCGCCTTCGACGGTGATTCGCCTAGGCGTTCGGCCACCGCCGCGAGCGCGTTGACCAGTCGTGCCGCTTCCGCTCCATCGACGCGCTCTTCGCACGTCGTCATGAAGCGGTCGAAGTCTTCCGGCGGCAACGTGCCAATCGCCGCAACGCCGTAGCATGTTGTCTTGATCGCAGCGTTCACGATGGCCGCTGCCGCCTCCGCGCTCGCCGACACAGCTTCGGACCCATGCAACGCGCGCTCGGTCACTACTTCAGCAATGAGTGAGAGATCTTCGCTGAGCGCGGTTACTGCCGCCGCCATGTCCTCCGCGGCGCATTCCGCCGCGACGCCGTCTACGATATCGCGACAGACCGAGCGCAGATGCGGCTCGCCGCCGCCGAGCACGCTGCTACCGGCGTGCAGTTGGTTCAACCGTCCGGCCGTGGCTGAAATCAGACCGCCGAGTTCCGCTTGATCCACCTGCAGCAAGAGGTTGAAGACCGAACTGGCAAGCACTTCGTCCGGCAAGTCGATTCGCTCGACCACGAATCGCAACGTGCGGAGAGCGGCGTTGACGACGACCGGTGCAAGGCCGAAGACGTTAGCCAGCACGACCGGATCGTCGATGGCCGGGCCGAGCGCCTGGCGGGCCAAGGCGTCAGTCATTTCGCCCAGACCGGCGACGCCCTCGCGCAACAGGCCGAAGTCGATGGCCGCCACCGCCGCTTCCAGACCCGGCCCGCACGCTTCGGCAAATGCGGCGTCTTCCGACCCGAGAGCTTGCAGCCCCGCCGTCAGCCGGTTGATCGCTTCGCCCGCGGCAAGCCCTTCGCTTTCGGTCAAACCGTTTTCGCGCCAGTGGCCGATCAGCAGCGCGGCCGTCATGCCCGTAAGCGACATCATTGCCTGGACCATACCGGCGCGAATTTCCGGATGTTCCCGCAGCAAGCGCTCCACAATCGGCGCCCACGCCTCATGGATCTCGGCGACGCGAGCGGTTTCCAATTCAGCGGCGAGGTTATTCAAGAAAGCCGCAGTAAGATCGGGCGGAAGTTGCTGGAGTTGCCGCCCCAATTCGGCGATGGAAGCAAGAAGATGGTTCACAGCGCGCGGCGCACTTGCTGCGGCACTGAGCGAAAGGTTCGGGTCCTCCCACATCAAGGTTTTGACCAGATCGCCGTTCGCCGGGGCGTCGGAATCGCGCATCACAAGTTTGGCGATTTCACGAAACGCCGGCGTGCGTAATAGTTCACGCATCACGCGCGAGGACAGGTCGGTCGTTTCGGCGGTCGGCTCGGTTCCGCGCGCGTCAACCGGTTCCATCGTCGGTCTCCTTTTGCGTCGCGTCGGTTTGCGTCGCCGCAAGAGCGTCTCGGATCGCCGCCACGAGCGGCGCTGCAACCTCGCCGGCGAATTTCGGATGCGTTTCCGGCAGGCGGCGAATCGCCGTCGCCACACGGTCCACGTGTTCCTTCACCGCCACGGGGTCCTTCTCGGCTGTTGCGTCGAGATGGGCCACCAGCCGTTCAACCAACGTCGCGGCCCCGGCGAGCAAGCTTGGCGTGAGGTCGCCATCGGCGGCGGCGGCTTTCGCAAAACCGTTTTTGAAACGTTCGGCGAAGGACGCGGTCGCCTGCGATACGTCGGTGTTCGCGGCGGCTTTTTTCCAGAGGGAAAGCCAAGACCCGAGCGCGGCGCCGAGTTGTTCGGCATTCACTTCCTCGCCGATATTTGCGACCAAGCTCGCTCTAAGTTGGGGCGGATACTGACCGATCAGCACCGCCAGTTCGTGACACATACCGATCAAGGCGTTGGCAAGCGCGGGCGTCGCCGTCAGCCCGGCCAGAAAGAGTTCTGGGTCTTCGCGGCAAACTGTGCGCACGAACGCCGGCGCGTTCTCCGGATCGAATTCGCGCAAAATAATTCGCATCGCCTCGCGGTATTTCGGCGTCCGCAGAAGTTCGCGCAGCACCCTGGCGGTGGCGTCGATGACGCCGGGCCGCGGCTCTTTAGTCTGATCGTTCATAACGTCTCGCATTCGTAAAACCACCGTGCCGTTTCCATCTGGCACAATTGCTTGCCGCCCATCCACAGTTGAATGATTTTGAAATCGCGCCAGTGTTTTTCGATGTCATGCGCCCGCTCGCAGCCGAAATGCGACATCAGATTCATCGCCGATTCGATTTGCGCCAGCGCGCGATCGCAGGCGTCGTATTTGTACGCCCTACCCTTCGTCACAACTTCCTCCGACCAGCGGGGACCGTAGAGGTCGGGCCGGTCGAGCATGCGGGCGTACTGGTAGCCGACGATGCGAATGATCTCCGTGTTCGCGGCGAGATCGGCGAGTACGCCCGCTACGTCGTCGTTTTCCTTGAGCGCCTTGCCGCGGAAGAAGTGCGTTTCACAGAAGTCGCGGATGATTTCGTACACGTTGAGCATGACGCCGCCGGCGAACGCCAAGCTGCCGAGGTTGCCCAGCGACACGACTTCTTTGAAGTACGTGAAGTCATCGCCGGGACCGCACGCGCGATACCACTTCGGTACGCGCACGTTTTCAAACCAGATGTCACTGTTTTTATCCGCCGCCATGCCCGCCTTTTGATACGGCTTGCTCTGCGACACGCCGGGCATATTCGCGGGCACAAAAATGAAGGCGAAATCCGCAGGGTCGGTCGAACCGGGATTCGTCGTGCAAACCACGCCGAACAAATCCGCCACGCCGCCGCTGTTGGTGGGCCACAACTTATGGCCGTTGATCACCCATTCGTCCCCGTCGAGGCGGGCCGTGGCTTGGATCGTCTTGCCGCGCAACAGGTCCATGTTTTCGATGTCGGCCCCGCCCTGCGGCTCGGTCATCGCGTTGGCGGCGAAGACCGCTTTGTCGGCTTGAAACAGCGGCGCGAACTCGGCGCAGAGCCGGCGGTTGACGTGCGGCTCGACGCAGATCATCGCCAGCGGCCAGAACACGACACCGAAGGCCACGGCCATGGCGGAGTCGGCGCGCGCGACTTCCTCGAAGATGCGAAACGCGCCGGTGCCCAGGTAATCGGAGTGCCCCATGCCCATGCCGCCGAATTCCTCGGGGAACAGCATGCGCTGCAGGCCGTAGTCGGCCATGAGCGCCTTGAAAGCGGGCTCAATGAGGGTGTGGTCCTCCCAATCCTCGTCGAAGCGCCGCCGGTGGGGAATGACATGTTTGTCGGCCCAGTCGCGCACGATTTTTCCCAGATGCTTGTCGAGCGGCGAGATGTAGTCGAGGGGGCGGGTGAAGTCGTCGATGGTTCGCATAACGCGTTCCTCACAAAGTCTGTAAATCGAAATAGTGACGCGCCATGTCCGCGCGCGCCGCGGCCCAAGGCCCGAGTCGGCTTTCCACGGTTTTGACGTCGCGCCAATAACGCTCGAGTTCCCACTCCGTCGCGTAACCGGCGGAGGCCATCAGTTCCATCGTGCGGTCCAGCACGTTCATGCTCTCCCGGCACACCCGTTGCGCGATGGCGGTGGCGGAAGCGAAAAGACCGGAGGCGTTCCCGGCGGCGTTGGCGTACTCATCGGCGATCAAGCGCGCCAGATCGAACACCAGCAGGCGGTTCGTGCCGATGGCACCGCCGATCTCCCCCAGGGACGATGCGACCAGCGGGTTCTCTTTGAAGATTTGGCCTTTACCTTTAATGACGCGGCTCTCGCCCCATTCTTTGAGGATCTCCCAACCCGCCAGCGTCGCGCCCACGCACGCCGCCGCGCTGCCCAGGCAGAGCCACGATTGAAACCGCCGCCAGTGCATCAGCCCACGGAATGCGCATGCGTCGTCGCCCGCGACCACATCGTTGAAATCAACCAAGGCGTCGCGACTAATCGCCAGGCCGGTGGTTTTGTACTCGTCGCCGACCGTGATGCCGGCGGCGTCGGCGGGCACCAGGAACAGAGCGGGCTCCCCTTCGACCGCCGCGCATACGGCAAAGAGCGTTGCGTCCCGCGCCATGGCCTGAGCGCGAATGTCGCTGCCGGATAAGGTCCAACCACTGCCGTTGCGGGTGGCGATAATGGGGTACGCCAAGCCGTGAAGGGTTTCGGCCGCGGCGTGGGTCGTCAGTCCCGGAAGGGCCACGCTCACAAAGCAACTTTGCCCGCCGCCGAACGCTTCGCGCCACGGTTCCGATGAGGCCGCGTCATCCTCCCGCCCCACAAACAACATCGCTTGCACGGCCAAAGCATGGGCCAGCACGAAGGCGATGCCCACGTCACCGCGCGCGGCTTGCTCCACAACCGCCGCCGTCGCCACGGCCACCTCGGGCTCGTTGCGACCGCTGCCGCCGCTTTCTTCCGGCCACATCATCGTTTGCAGGCCAATGTCCACAGCCAGACTGCGGTACGCCGGCAGCAACAACGTCTCGCGGTTCTCGCGATGCTCCAGTCGCTTGGGGATGACATCTTGCTCGGCCCAGCGGGTTACGGTCTCCGCGGTCATTTCGTCGATGTCCGAAAGCCGCCTTCCGACGAGTGGAAAAACTTCCGCCAACTTCATGCGCGTCCCGCCTTCTTGCGCCCGCCTCGCTTGGCGCGCGTGGGTTTGTCCGCTTGTTCCGTTTTCTGATTGCCCGTCGCTCGAAAGTAATCGTCGGTTTCCCTTAGGCCCGCGTAGAGAATCCATATCGCTTTCGAAATCAGTTCCTCGCGCGTGCTTCGTCCGAACACCGCCTGGCTGCCGGCGAGTGACAGCAACAGAATGCCCGTCGCCATACCCCAAAACATCACGGCCGTTTCCCAGCGGTCGATGCGCGGCATGCGCCCCTCGGTGACCGCGACATCGACGACCGTGGCCACGACGTTCAAGCAAGCGTGCTCGTGATCTTCGAGGCGCCGCCGCAACTCCTCGGACACGTTCGCGACCATGTCGGGCGAACATTCGCGGAATATCATGCGGAAATACTCAGGATTTTGGTGCGCGAAATCCATGTAGATTTCCATGATCGCGGCAATGGACGGCTCGACACCCAGGTCGGCGACGGCGACGGTTTCCAGATTTCGGCGGAGTTTTACGAGGCCTTCTTCGGCAACCGAAATAAACAAGTCATCCTTGTTCTTGAAGTAAAGATAAACCGTCCGTTTGCTGAATCCCGCCGCTCGGGCCGCTTGCTCGATAGTCGTACCGGCGTAACCCCGGCTGAAGAACAACCGACGCGCCGCCCTGATCAGATCGGGACGTCTCCCGCCTCTTTTCGTATTGCTTTTTGATGACATGATTGCCCTAGGTGAAAGTAACTGTTGGTTACTTTAGACATCATTGAGACTCTTCGTCAAGTGGAAAGAGCGCCCCCATTTGGCTGTTTGACCTACTGCCATGATGGTGTTAACAACGGACTGCTCTGCAGGGGCGAAAGCGGTTTTCACCGCAGGATCAGGGGGGACAGTTGAATAGGCACGCAACCCAGTGGGGTCGAGAATGCACACACGACGATTGTCCCGCCGCATCTATCCGATTCTTATCCTCGTTTTATTACTGATCGCGGCGAATTTCGCATGCGATGGTGATGCCGACGACGAGGACGACCCCGGCGCATCCCACGACGACGACAACGATCAAACCGACGATGACGATGACGGCGGCGAATCCACCGGCGGTCGCTTGGTGGCGGGTGCGGCCTCGGGCTATCTGAAAGTTCCCATTGGTGTTTCGCTGGGCGGTTTCGCCATGCGGTTCGGCCCGCGCATGGCCTACAACGCGGCAATGGGAGGCTCGCGCGGTTATCTGGATCGCCCCGTGGCCAAGGCGGTGGCGCTGCAAGTGGACGACCGCCGTCTCGTGATCGCCAAGGTTTCGATGATGGGCGTCACCGAAAGCCTGCGCACCCAAGTAGTGAATCAGGTACGCGAGCAGATCGGCGTCGACCTCGACCGCGGCTTGGTGCTCACCGCCTCCCACACGCACTCCGGCCCTGCCCGTTTTCTGCCGGTGCCGGATATCATGAGTTTGGTGGGCGCCGACAAATACAGCGCGGAGATCGTCGACCGAATCGCCGACAGTCTCACCGAAGTGATCGTCACGGCGATCCAACAAGCTGAACCGGCACGTATCGGTTTCGGCTACCGCGAGCCCTTCGACCCAAACAGCCTGCTGACCCGCGATCGCCGCTGCGCCAACGGCCCGGGGGATTTTCGTGAAGACCGCCTTTGGGTCGGCCGCGTGGAAAACGACGACGGCGAAACCATGGCGATGCTCGTGGGTATGGCGATGCACGGCGTGGTTTTCGGTTTCGGGGCTTTCGACTTGACCGACGACGCTCCCGGCGGTGTCGAGCGCGCCATCGAAGCGGGCTACGACCACCCGGTAACGGCGTTGTACATACAGGGATCCGCCGGCGACGTCGTGCCGCAAATGTGGGGGCCGCAGGGTCACCGCCGCATGCAGATCATCGAATGGATCGGCTCTCAGGTCGCCGCCGCCGCGCGCGAAGTCGATGAAACCATCGTAACGGACGACCAGCCGGAATTTCGGGTACTGACGCGACGCTACGTCACCGACCGCGAAACGCTCGGCTACCAACCGGGCGAGTTCGGCCATTACAACCTGGCCGGGCAGTTTGTCGAATACCGCAAGGGCGCGATGGAATGCGGCGTACTGGCGAACGAACGGCAGGGCAGCATCAGCGATTGCGACAACCCGGAAACGACGTTGGTTGACGGCTATCTCGGTTGTCTGGTCGATTTGGATTGGCCGCTGGTGAACAAACACACAAAGTATTTCATGCAATCGCCGATCACAGTGGCGCAAGTTGGCGACCAGTTCTTTTTCACGGCGCCCGGTGAAGTCACCTCGCATCTGGCCGTCGATATTCGCCAAACCGTCGCGAACAAACTCGACGTGCCGTTCGCCAACGTAAACCTGATCGGCTACGCACAGAACTACATTTTTTACATCTTGCAGGATTGGGATTGGTGGCAGGGTGGCGGCGAGGCTGAGGGTTCGCTATTCGGCTGGCGATACGGCCCTTGGCTCGAATCGGAAGTCGCTCGCTTAACCGACTTGATGCATTCGGACACTCCGCCGTTGGACGACGACCCGCCGCCTCTCATGTACCACCCCGAGGGCGAAACGGTTCCCGTGGAACTGTCCGAATCTCTGGGAACGATCACGCAACAACCGGCGTCGCAGGCTTCGCGTTTCGACACGCTGGAATTCGCGTGGCGCGGCGGGCATCCGGGCGTTGACTGGCTGACGGTGATGCTGCAGCAGGAGAAGGACGGCGAATTCGTGGACGTGTTGCGTCCCAACGGCAAGCCCTATGACGACAAGGGCTGGGAGATGGCCGTGCGGCTTTTCCCGGCGCCGAGTTACCAAGCGGAACGCGAACGCGCATCGCGCGAGTTCGAATACCGGCTCGAATGGGAAACCAGCTATAACGACCCGTCCGGAGTTTTGCGTTTCAAGGTAAGCGGCCTCGCCAAGACCGACGAGGGCGTGGCGCCCTACGAGCTTTTCTCCGAGCCCTTCGAGCTAAGCCCGGTTGATAGCGTGACGGTTTACGACCTTGCGGCAGTGCAGGCCGACGGCGTGATGCGCATTAAGGCGACGGCCGCGTATCCGC
This sequence comes from Candidatus Lernaella stagnicola, assembly GCA_030765525.1. Classification (NCBI taxonomy): domain Bacteria; phylum Candidatus Lernaellota; class Candidatus Lernaellaia; order Candidatus Lernaellales; family Candidatus Lernaellaceae; genus Candidatus Lernaella; species Candidatus Lernaella stagnicola. The sequence continues at coordinate 103,319 of JAVCCK010000035.1, read as the reverse complement.
CCAGTCCGCTCGCTGCGCGGCGCATTCGCTCGGTTTGGGCCGGCGGCAGCCATCCGGCCATTTGCGGCAACGGCAGCGCCACGGCCCGAGTCACCGACGCCAATGGGAACGAGTACGAGTGCGAACTCGTTTTTCAAGCGCAACATCGCGCCCTGGTCGGCGAGCTTACGTGGGACCGCTTGGCAACTCCGTTGACCATCACGATTGAACGCGGCGCCTTCAACGACGGTTTCGGCAACACGAACGGCGAGGCCTCGGAGCCCCTGGTCGTCCAGCCCTGAACTGAAGTTATGAGGTGGTCGGCGAGTCGCTAAGCACTGCGCCGCTATTCCGGGATCGTGGTCTCCCCGCCGATCGCGTATTCGCCGTTGGCATAGATATCCACGGTGTAAGTTCCGGGCGGCAGGTTGGCGATTTCGGTTTCGACGTCAAAGGGACAAATGCACCAGCACGGATCCGGCGTCACTTCCACTTCGTACAGCGTGATCTCGAAATCCTGGATTTCCATCGTCACGTCGACGTGATCCATGCAGCAGTTGAATTCGACGTTGACGTGGGTGACGGTCAGCACGCTGTCCTCATAGGAAAACGCGATGTCTTCATCCCAGGTTTCTTCCTTTTTATCCGGCGGCATTGAGCCGTCCTTGCAGTCGGAGTGACTGATGCCCTGTATCCCTGGCACGTCGTCATCATCATCGCCGACGGCGTCGTCGTTGTTATCGTCGTCGTTGTTGTTGTCGTCGTTATTGTTGTCGTCGTTATTATCGTTGTCATCATCATCGGGATCACCGGCGCCGGGGTTATCGTCGTCGTTATCGTCGTCGTCGCCTTGGCAGGAAACCGCGAAAAGCAACGAGACCAACGCGACCACCAGCAGCAACGCCCAAATTCCGTTTTTCATGGGATTTCTCCTTCTACGAATCCTACCGATATGTTTACGCCTGTTCTCCGGGCTTTTCAAACCCAACCGCTTGGCCTCGACGACGCCGGTCGCCTGGATCGACGCGCACTTCTTGTGCATCATTCATGATTCCATACAATATGCCGTGTTTGTGAATCTTCCTCGAAAGGCTCGGACATGAAACAAATTGCGTCACTCGCCTTGGTTATATTGTTCCTGCTGCTGATCGTCGGCGCGCTTAGTTGCGATGAGAGCGATTACGATGCCGCCGATTACGGCGACGACGATGATGATGACGACGATAATAACGACGACAACAACGACGACAACGATGATGACAACAACGACACATCCGAGCCGTACCCGCCGGTGTTGCCGTTCTCCTTTGTGCGCGAGGACGACTCCGAACCTATTTCGCCTGCGGAACTGCAAGCGTTCTCCGAACAGATGCGCGATTTCTATGCCGACCGTGAGTACATCGATTGGCTGCTACGCATGAGCCACGGCATCGACGCCTCCACGGGCATGTCCGATTACCGGCTGTGGTGGGGCGAAGTGTTGGGTATCAAAAACGGCGACACGGTGTCGATCGTGCATGAATATAGCGAAGAGCACGGCGGGCATAACATCCTGAAGGGCAACTCCTTGGTGCTGACCTCCGCCGTCGCCGGCTACTTGAGCACGGGCGACGCCACGCTCGGCGAACTCACGCGGCAATTCTGCAAGGGCGTTTCTTCGACCATGCTGGGGATGGTCTACGACGAAAACGACCCGATCAAGCACCTGATGGCGCGCAACGTCGTGACCGCCAACCACACCTACACCACCCACGACGGCCGGCGGAAAGCTGTCGATTACTCCAACTGGACGTTCCCCTACGACCGGTGGAACTGTTCCCGCTTCTCCTACGAACACAACCCCTATTGGGGTGAAGTGTGGGTAACCAACACACGCTCCAAGGACGGGCTCGGGTACTTGTACCGGGCGGCGCTATCGGCGAATCACGCCGCAACCCACGGTGCGGACCCGGCCGTGCGCGAAGCGTGCGGCGAGACATGGAACCTGCTCACGCTTCTTGCGGCGGACATCGTCGATCACGACTACATCATCCGCTCCAAGCATAATGACGGCACCGCCTACCGGCCGGGTGTCGATCCCGAACCTGAAGAGGCCGACATCGGCGACATCGCATCACTGGTCAAATGGGACATCCTGTTCCCCGACGCCGAGTGCAACGCCACCCAGGCCACCGCCTTCTTGGGTTACGGCGAACGCCTGGACAACAATTGCGATCCCTTCGGCGGGCATCGAATCTATGAACTGGGAGCGATCCTCAACAATCCGCCCAACGGGCACATCATGCGTTCGTTCCATATCGCCAACGTGGCGCTGGCGTTGCATAACAGTGATAACCGGGCCGCGTTCCAAGCGCTTGAAAGCCTCGAGCAGCGCTTCACGCGGGACACGAATCTCAACCTCGCCTTCGTCGATACGCCGGAAGACTCCTGGCAACGCGACATCGCCGTGAGTCTGCTGCAATCCACAACGGTGGGTTACTACCTGACCAACGACGAAGTGCGCGTGATTCATCATTACGCCCGGCGCGCCATGGAGGAATACGGCGCTTGGGAAAATTGGGATCCGTGGGCGTCTTCCGTTCCCGAAGGCGTCGAGATCGAGGTCATGCCGCCTACCGGCAAAACGTTGCCCGATGAGTCCAAAGTTTCTTGGCTGCAGCCCTACGTGCTGGGTCTGTTCATGGATTACTGCTGGGGGATGTACCGCAATCCAGACAGCCCGCCGGTGATCGACTGCGACGTATTCACGTTTTAGCGGCGGGCGGCCGATTTCCGAAAAACACTGGTTGTTGAAAAACCGGCGTATGCGGTAAACTCCCGCTGATTGGACCGTGCGGCTACAACTTAAAGAAAATCAAACGGAAGATAACCCCAATAACGAACCGGGGAGTCTGTTATGCGTTTTCTTATTCGCTTCGCACTGTGCGTTTCGTTCCTGATGATGACCGCGTCGGGAGCCATGGCTCTCTCCATCGTTTCTCAGGATCCGCACCTCGATATGTACCAGAACCTGACGATCGATCCGATGGTCCTTGTTTTCGACCAAAGCCTCGATCGGACGTCGGTCGGCGCGACGTCGGTGAACGTGACGTACGAGAGCGACCCCGGCGTTCGGGTGGAAGTCGCCTACGCGTTCGAAACGACGACACTGCTCGACGACACGCTTGTTTTGACGCCCACGGAAAACGAGTATCGCTGGCCCTTCGCCAAACGCCTGGAACTGCACATCACCGATCAGGTACAAAGCGCCGGCAGCTCACCCTTTGATGAAAGCTACCCCTTTGGGGAAATCTTCGTCGCCAACATCCCCAGCGACATGGACATTTTGCAGGAGTGGGATCCCACCGATCCCTTCGACTTCGTCGACGCCTTCGCCAACGCGAATGTGCTGCTCGGGTACAACCCGGTCCATCCGGAGCAAACGGAGCCGTGGCGTCCGGAAACGATTCCGGGCATGGGCGCGACCGAAGCGTGGAAGGTTACGGCCGGAAGACCCGACGTCATCATCGCCGTTGTCGATGACGGCCTCGAACACTACGACTATGATGAGCTCGAAGAGAACTATTTCCTCAACCGCGGCGAACTGGACGCGCCAACCTTTCGCGGCAACCCCTGCACGCCGGATGCCTATGACTGCAATGACGACGGCCGCTTCAACATTCGCGATTACGACGAGGACCCCCGCTTCGCCAGCCTGGGCGAACCGCCGACGATTCCCGATCTGTTCGATGAATTCGAAGACGACAACGACGACGACGGCAACGGTCTTGTCGACGATATCTGCGGTTGGGATTTTCTGCGCAACACCAACAAAGCCAAGGGCGTCATTGATTTCCCGGAAGGCGGGCACGGTGAAGATCGCTCGCGCGACGCGGCCGGTATCGCCGGAAACAACAATGGCGACAAGCCGGGGTACTGCCCCTTCTGCACGATTTTGCCGGTGCGCATTTCCTCGTCGGTCATGCCTGAAGTCAACGTGCTGGAAGCCGGCATTGCGTACGCCTACGAAATGGGCGCGGACGTGGCAGTATTCGCGTCCGAATCACTTAACCAATCCGGCGACATCAACCGGGCGCTGACCATGTATTCGGAAAACGGCCTGACGCTTGTCGGCGTGGCCAGCGACGAAGACAGCTACCACCACGCCTTTCCCGGCTCCTTCGACGAGGTCATCAACGTCAAGGCAATCTTCCCGATACCGCCGATCGATTTTTTGGGTTTCTTCCCGATGGAAGTGTTCGGCTTCACAGAAACCTACTGCACCATGTGGGGCGAGCACGTGCACCTGGCCGGCTCTTCGGGCGCCTGCTCTTCCGAAGCGGCGGGGAATATTGCGGGCTTCGCGGGGCTGATCATTTCGCGCGGCCGTGATTTGGGCATCGAACTGAGCGCGAACGAAGTGAAGCAGATCATGACCATGACCGCCGACGACATCAAAGACTGGTGCCTCACGTGGACCGGCGGCACGTGCCAGCCCGGCTGGGACGCGCATTTCGGCTACGGCCGCCCCAACGCCAAGACCGCTCTGGCTATTTTGGGCGATGCCGCCAAGGACGAACCGGCGCGCGTTCCACCCGAAGTCAAATTTCGGGCCCCGGCATGGTTCAGAGTGATCGACCCCGTCGCCACGCCCCAGATCGAAGTTGCCGGGTATCTGCACGCCCGCGGGCGTTCGTTTCAGTGGGACCTGCAAGTGGCGGTCGGCAAAGAGCCGCTCGACAATGAGTTCACGAGCGTGGCCACCGGCAACGGCACGGCGGCGATCGACGACGTACTGGCGCAAGTCGACATCAGCCACCTGCTGCCCGCCGACTACGTAACCCGCCCGCCTAAGGAATCGTTCGACTTTACGGCGACGCTACGCCTGGTCGCGGGCTACAACATGCCGGGCTACGGTACCGTGCGCGGCGAGGACCGCCGCACGATCAGCATCCACCGCGACCAGAGCGCGGACTTCGGCCTGCTGCCGCAGATGCCGCTGAATCTGGACGCCTCCGGCCGCTCGTCCATCACGCTCTACGACATGGACGGCGACACCGATGGACGCCTGGAAATGGTCGTGGCCGCCAGCGGCCCGCAGAGCGTCATGGTGCTTAAATCGACGGACGACGGCTACGAAATGTCGGCCGGCTTCCCGCTGAACGTCATGGATTACAACGGGCTGGACGACGCCGCCGACGCGACACTCAGCACCCCGGCGGTCGGCGACTTGTTCGGCGATGGCGAACCCTACATCGTGGTCACGACCATTGCCGGGGCGGTGCTCGCCTTCCATCGGCAGGGCACCGAGCATCTAGACGACAACGGCCAACCGGCGCCGCTGCTCGAGGGCTTCCCGGTGCACGCGGCCGACCCCGACAACTCCTCGACCGACGCCTTCGGCCACGGCCGCACTTTTCTGGGATCGCCCGTGCTGGCCGACCTGGATCGGGACGGCATCCTGGAAATCATCGCCGCATCCTACGACGGTCGCGTCTACGCCTGGAAACCCTTCGACGCCGACAACGACGGTGCCGCCGACCCGGTGCCGGGCTTCCCTGTTTTCTGCAAATGCGAAGCGGGCAACGTACCGCCGGACAAGGTCTGCCACTCCGAGATGGAACGCTTCAATCCGCAGATCATCACGACGCCGGCGGTCGGCATTTTCGATCCCGGTTCCAACAACGACGACATCGCGCTCTACCCGTCGATTCTCGTCGGGACCAGCGAGGTTTGTGAAGATTGGCTCTTCGGCCTCAAGGGCACGCGGTTCTACGCGATCTACCACGACGGCACCAACAACGCCTCGGGTTCTCCCTTCCTGCCGAATTTCCCAGCGAAGCTTTTCGGCCCCGCCAGCGATATCTTGCCGCTGCCGCCGGTGACCATCGGCATCACCTCCAGCCCGGCACTCGCCCACCAGGACGGCAAAACGTACGTCGGCGTCGGGTCGGCGATTTGGTACCCGCAGCTTCTGGAAATCGAAAACGGTGAAATCACCGTAAGCCATTTGGGCGGTACGCCGAGTTTCAACGCGTTGGCGCACGGCAGCTTCGGCAGTTTGAGCGCCGACGGCCGTTTGCACTACGTATTGCCCTCCTCCAGCATCCTCGACGTTATCGACGGTTGGATTTCACTGCTCAAACCTAAGCTTCTTGCCTATTCGCTGCAGAATCTGAGCAAGCCGCTTTTCGCCGTCGATCAGCACGACAGCAATTGGTACACAAACCCGGCTATCGTTGACATTTCCGGCGACGGCTACGCCGAAGCGATTTGCGGAACGGGCGGCTTCACGGTGGACGCGGTGGACGGCTCCGGTTCGCAACCGCCGACCTGGCCGAAGTTCACCAACCAGTGGTCCGCCTCCGGGCCGACGGTCGGCGATGTCGACGGCGACGGCTCGCTGGAAATCTACCAGTACACGTTGGAAGGTTGGCTGTATGGCTGGCGCACCTTGGGCGACGCCTGCGGACCGCAAGGCACGACCGCCGAGTGGTGGACCGACCGCCACGACGAACGTAACACCGGCACCTACGGCACCGACACGCAGCCGCCGATTGTCGTCACCGATTTGCAGGTCGAGGAAACGGCGAGCGGCTATCGCTTATCGTTCACCGCCCCCGGTGACGACTGGCGCTGCGGCACGCCGGTTTCGTACGACATTCGTTACGCATCCAGCCGCGAAAGCCTGGAGGGACCCGCGAACTTCTACGATGCCGAGCAGCTTCCGGACATTTTGGTCCCCGCGCCGGTGATCGGTGGTCAGCGTGTCGAGATCGATGTGCCCGCCGGGAAGGGAAGTCCCTGGTTCGCCGTGCAGACTCTCGACGACGCCGGTAATCACTCGTTGATCAGCGTGCCGGTCACCGTGGGCGGCGCGGACGACGACGATTCCGGCGATGACGACTCCGGCGATGACGATGACGACACCAGTTACGGCGACGACGACGACAACGATGACGCGGGTTGCGGCTGTTAGCGTCGCGTTTGCGGCGTGAAAAGGGAAAATGTCATGAAATCCGATCGGATGCGAATCCTTCGCTGGGGCTGTTTCATTCTGGTGATTGCGGCGTTGCTCTTGCCGCTCGCCTGCGATGACGACGAGGAAGAGGAAGAGGAACCGTCATATTGTGAGGCGGTGGAGCATGCTTTCGAAAACGCTCGCGAATGCCTTGATGAGGCTGACTATTGGGGCGGCATTTTCGCATGTAACGCCGCATTTTGGGCGGAATTCACGGTCAACGCTATTTTCGCGCCCGAGGTTCTCGACGCGCTTTATTGCGTTTTTTCCGCGATGGTGGAAGACCCCGGGTCCGGCACCGACAATTGCGATTTCGAGAATCTGCAATGCGATTGGGATTGGGCTTGCTTCGGGGACTGCAACCAATCGGCCGTTTCGTGTCTTTCCGCGTGCAACTTCGGTGACTACGACTGCCGCAAAGGCTGCTATCAGGAAAACTACGGCGCGTGCATGGAAGAGTGCTTCTAGGACGCATCCGAAACCGCGAGCCTGAAGTTTTCACTTCTTGGCGCACGCCCTTTATTCCGCCCCACAAACTCGGTAAAGTACGGCGCCGCAAAGGAAAAATGGCAAGGAGATAGCCGTGCGACTTTCACAAATGTATGTTCCCACGTTGAAGGAGACTCCCGCCGACGCCGAGGTGGTCAGTCACCAGCTTATGCTGCGCGCCGGTATGATTCGCAAACTCGCCGCCGGGATCTACGACTACCTCCCGCTCGGCCTGCGCGTAATCCGCAAGGTCGAACAGATCGTACGCGAGGAGATGGACCGCGCGGGCGCGCTGGAAGTGCTGCTGCCCTACGTGCATCCGGCCGAGCTGTGGCGCGAATCAGGCCGCTGGGAGCTCTACGGTCCCGAACTGGCCCGGCTCAAGGACCGCAGCGGGCGCGAATTCTGCCTGGCGCCGACCGCCGAGGAAGTCATCACCGACCTGGTCCGGCACGATCTGCGCTCGTACAAGGACATGCCGCTGAATCTCTACCAGATCAGCCCGAAGTTCCGTGACGAAGTCCGGCCCCGCTTCGGCTTAATGCGCGGGCGCGAATTCATCATGAAAGACGCCTACAGCTTCGACGCCGATGAAGAAGGCGCCAACGCCGCCTACGAGCGGATGCGCGAAGCGTACAATCGAATCTTCCGTCGTTGCGGCCTGCGCTTCCGTGAAGTCGCCGCCGACTCGGGCAACATCGGCGGCAGCTTCAGCGCCGAGTTCATGGTGCTGGCCGATACCGGCGAGGACGCCATCGTCTATAGCGACGAGGGCCACTACGCGGCCAACGTGGAAAAAGCCGAACTACCCGAGGTGCCCGATACGCCTTTCGACGGCGAACCGGCACCGCTGGAGAAGGTCCACACGCCGGACCAGCGCACGATCGAAGAGGTCAGCGCCTTCCTGGAAACGACGCCACAGCAGATGGTCAAAACCCTGATTTTCCTCGCTGACGGCGAGCCCGTCGTGGCGCTCGTGCGCGGCGATCACGAAATCAACATGGTCAAATTACAGCGCCTGCTTGGCGCGGAAATGCTGGAATTGGCCGATCCCGACACAATTCAGCAGGTGACCGGCGCGCCGGTGGGTTTCGCCGGTCCGCAGGGATTGAAGGTCAAGCATTTGATCGCCGACTACGGCTTGCGCGGCCTGGGCAATTTGACCAGCGGAGCCAACGAGGCAGACTACCACGTCACCGGCTTGAACGTCGGTCGCGATTTCGAGCCGACGCAATGGGCCGATATCCGCGTGGCCGAAGAGGGCGATCCGTGTCCGCACGGCGGGACGTACAAGGTCGTGCGGGGCATCGAGGTCGGGCATGTTTTCAAGCTCGGACAGAAATACTCCGAGTCCATGCGCTGCACCTTCCTGGACGAAAACGGCAAGGCACAGCAGGCGGTCATGGGTTGCTACGGCATCGGCATTGGCCGAACCGCAGCGTCGGCAATCGAGCAAGGCCACGACGACAGAGGCATCATCTGGCCGATTCCCCTGGCCCCCTATCACGTTGTGATCGTGCCTGCGGGCAAGCCCGGCGGCGCCGAGGAAGTTAAGGCGCAAGAGATTTACGAACAATTGCGCGGCCTCGGAGTCGAGGTCGTTTTCGACGATCGCAAGGAGCGGCCGGGTGTCAAGTTCGCCGATGCGGATTTGGTCGGCTACCCGATTCGCATCACGGTCGGCAAGCGCAGCCTGGCCGAGAACGCGGCGGAACTGAAATTGCGGGCCGAGGCCGACGTAACCCTCGTGCCGCTGGAAGAAGTGTCCGCGCGCGTGCAACAAATCATTACGGAGGCGTTACGTGACGATGCGTGAGAAACTCATCGTCGCTCTGGACGTGCCGAACCTGGCGACCGCCGAACGCTTGGTGGACCGCTTGGCCGATTTCGTCGGCGCGTTCAAAGTGGGCAAGGAACTATTCGTCGCCGAGGGACCTGACGTGCTGCGCGCGATTGCCGAGCGCGGCAGCCGCGTGTTTCTCGATCTCAAGTTTCACGATATCCCTAACACTGTGGCGCGCGCGGTCGGCGCCGCCGCCGCCCAAGGCGTGTGGATGCTCAACGTACACGCGTCCGGTGGCCCGGCGATGTTGCAGGCGGCGCGGTCGGCAGCGGAGAACGTGGCGCTCGTCAAAAACCGCGAACGAACGATCGTCATTGGCGTCACCGTGCTGACGAGTCTGGACGCCGCCGATCTCGCAGCGGTGGGACTCGCGGGCAAACCCGACGAAGCCGCTCTTCGCCTGGCTGAACTGGCGCACGCCAACGGCCTGGACGGCGTGGTGGCCAGCGCACAGGAAGCTGCCGCGATCAAAAAAGCCTGCGGGTCGGATTTCCTGATCGTCGCACCCGGCATCCGCCCGGCCGCGGCCGAGCTCGGCGATCAAAAACGTGTCATGACGCCAAGCAAGGCGATCGCCGCCGGTGCCGATTACCTCGTAGTCGGCCGTCCCATCACGCAAGCCCCGCTGCCGGAAGCGGCGGCGGAAGCGATTGTCGAAGAAATGGAAGCGGCGGCGCGGGGCGTTGCGTAATCGAGAAAAGGAAACGCTTTGCGAACCGTCGTGATCGACAATTCGGTCATCCCCTTTTTCCTGCGCGAGGGCGAAAAGACCGCTCGTTGCCTACCGGGTGACGTGCGCCGGGTCAGCGGCGTACACGATACGCTCCCGACGCTGCTGGATTTTGACCGGCTGATCGTCACCGGCTCCGAGGCGTCGGTTTTAGCCGACGATGATTGGATCAAACGGCAGGCGGATCTGGTGTCGTACGCTGTGTTGGCGGGCAAACACGTGCTGGGCATTTGCTTCGGGCATCAACTTCTCGCGCGAGCTCTGTGGGGCAAAGACCACGTGTGGCGCACGGCGCGCGCGGAATTCGGGTGGTACCCGGTTGCTCTGGATGTCGCGGAGCCGCTTTTTGAGGACCTGCCGCAACGCGCGTATTGGTTTTGCTCGCATTATGACGAAGTACACGATCCGCCCGCGGCGGCGCGGGTTCTGGCGCACAGCGAGAGTTGCGGCGTGCAGGCGTTTCAAGTCGCCGGATTTCCGAGTTGGGGCATTCAGTTTCATCCGGAATTCTGGGGTCCGCACGCCCATTTGATGTTAGCGGCCATGACGCTGCATGATAAAATGCTGGTTGTTGCGAAGCAGTCCGCCCCCTCGGCGGCGACGGCGGCAGAGCGGGCGCGACGCCTGTTCGTCAACTTTTGGAGGCAGATGAATTGATCGACTATCCGCAACACCCGGAAATCATGGACCGCATTGCCGTGGTGTTGGTGCGCCCGATGGGCGACGGCAACGTCGGCCAGGTGGCGCGCGCGATGCGCAACTTCGGCATGTCGCGCTTAATTATCGTCCAGCCCCAATACGTCGAAACGGAATTGTGCCGACGTATGGCCGTCAGTGCCTACCAGCTCGTGCGCGACGCTGAATATCAAGACGACCTCGCCACGGCGTTGAAGGATTTTCATTACGTCGTCGGCGCGTCGCGGCGGCTGGGGAAATTCCGGCAACGTTTCTGCTCCTCACGCGCCCTGCCCGATTGGTTGCTGCCGCGTCTTGCCGACGGCCAGACGGGCGCGCTGGTGTTCGGCAACGAGCCCAGCGGTCTGAACAAGCAAGAGATGGATTTATGCAACGAGTTGGTGGAGATCATCACCGACCCGGCGCATCGCAGTTTGAACCTCGCGCAGGCGGTGCTTCTGTTGGCGTATGAACTGTTCACGCGGGCCTGCGAGGCGCCGCTGGACGTCAACAAGCACGTGCCCGCCCCGCACGACAAGATACGGCGGTTCTATGAACACATGCGCCGCGTGTATCTCGAGGTCGGTTTCATCGACAAAGACAATCCCGAGCGGAACATGCGTCAGTTGCGGCGGTTGTTTTCGCGCGCGGCGCCCAATGAACTCGAAGTCAGGATTTTGCACGGGCTTCTTTCGGATACGGAATGGTACTTGAAACACGTTGCGGAAGTGGGGAAACGAGATGGCTACCGTGAAATGGCTGGGGACGGCGAATCTGGAACTGGAACATCAGGGGAAAGTACTGCTGATCGATCCGCATCTGAGCAGGCCGAGCAAGTGGAAGACCTTCACGAAGCCGTTGATCCCCAACAAGACGAAGATTGACGACTACCTCGAGAACGTGACGGGCGAGATCATCGGCGTGGTCATCACGCACGCTCACTCCGACCACTTGCAGGACACGCCGTACATCGCCGAAAAACTCGGCCTGCCCGTGTGGGGTAACGAGAGCGTCGACACGTGCCTGAAGATCCACGGCTTGCCGGGCTGCCGGCGCGTGTTGGCGGGCGGCGAGTGTTTCGATATTGGCCCCTTCCGCATCGAGCCGATCAAAACGCGTCACGGTCTGGTGGCGCTGGGCAAAGTGCCTTTCCCCGGGAAAATCGACCCCAAGCGGAAGCCACCACTGCGGGCCTGGCATTTTCGGCACGGCGAGCCACCGTTGTTGCTGCTTGTCACCGCCGGGGGCAAGACGATCTTCCACCAGGGTACGGCGAATTTGATCGACAACCTGATCCCGCTTCGCTCGCTGGATTCGGCCTGGGTGTGTGCGTCGGGCTATCGCGCCACGGTGGATTTCATCCCGCGATTGCTGGCGCGCATCCGCCCCAAGCGCGTGATTCCGTTTCATTTTGACGATTTCTCCTTGCCACTGTCGGAAAACACGCGGTACATTCCCGGTAGCGACCCCCATGTGTTTGGCGAGAAAGTTAAGGCCGTCGCGCCCGACGTGGAGATCATCGTGCCCCGACCGTTCGAGCCGATCCCCTTCTAAAAGGACGCGACCGCCAATCCGCAAGGAGCGAGGCTTATGCGAATCCGCACGCGCATTTTGTTGTGGACGCTGCTGTTTTCGATCGGCCCCGTTGCCGCATTGTATCTGACGCTGGGCGACTTGCTTCACTCCACAGCTACACTCATCGTAAAAGATGCCGGCGATTATGCGCAGCGTAAAAGCATGCTGCTCAATTATGCCGTGCAAGACGACATGGAAGACTCCCTGCACCAAACCGCCCTGGCCGTGAGCGAAGTTTGGCGTCGCGCCTCGGACGACCACGACGGCGACTTGGACGATACGATGAGCGACGTGTTCGCCGTTTTGGAACGCACGCCCACCACCGCGTTTGTTTTCAGCGAGGCGGGAGAATTGATCGGCGCGTCCAAGGACCATCGCGCGATGGATGGCATTCAAAGGCTCGAAGAACTCAATCGGCGTCTCCAAGATCAGTATGTGACCAGCTCGTGCGAGTTGAGCGCCGACGGCCAACTGCTGTTGTTGGCGATGCCTCGCTCGCGCAACCCGCTGTGGCGCAGCGCCTCGCAGAAATTCCGCGATGACTTCACGGCCACCGTGCGGGCGAAAGTCGACGCCACCATCGGGCAACTTCGCTTGCTCGTCGTTTCTCTTTTCGTTGCCATCGGGCTGATCGCCTTACTGCTCTCGCGGTGGTTGACGCGTAACCTGACCAGCCCCTTGGACAAACTCGCGCAGGCCATGACGGAATTCAACGGCGTCGCGCCGGTGCACATGGCCGCCGAACGGCGAGACGAAATCGGCTTGTTGACCGAGCGCTTTGCCGACATGACACGCAAACTCGTGGAGACGCGCCAAAAATTGGGCGAACAGCAAACGGCATTGGAGCGCGCCGATCAGGAACTGATGGAACTGAATCTGAACCTCGAGCAGCACATCGCCGACCGTACCGCGAAATTGTCGATCGCATTAGAGCGATTGCGGGAAGTGGATAAGAACAAAGATGACTTCCTGAGCCTCGTGTCGCACGAATTGAAGACCCCACTGACCTCCATCAGCGCCAGCGCCGAAGCGTTGATGGTCGACGACCTGCCGCTCACCCCTGACGGTCGCAAGCGTTTCCTGCGTATCATCCGCATCGAAGCCGTCCGCCTCGCGCGTCTGATCAACGATCTGCTGGACCTGACCGGCTTGGAGAGCGGGCGCCTGCAATTCCATTTCGAATCCGTGGATTTGATCGAACTTGTCCGCCAAACCTGCGAAGTGCAACGGCCGGCGGTGGAGAAAAAAAAGTTAGCCTTCGAATTGAACGTCGAGGAAGATGTGCGGCTGCGTGAAGTTCGTCTTGACGCCGGCCGTTTCGTACAGATTCTCACGAACCTGCTGAATAACGCGATCAAGTTTACCGATCGGGGTCGGATTTCCGTGGCCCTGTCGGTGGCGCACGCCGATAGTGAACCGACGATTCGCCTGGTCGTGGCCGACACGGGCATCGGAATACGAACCGAAGACGCTCACAAAGTGTTTGACCGTTTTCAACAGATCGAGCGACTCGACACACACCACGAAGGTTTCGGTTTGGGCATGCCGACCAGCAAAATGCTCGCGGAGGGAATGGGCGGCAATATTCGCTTTGCCAGCAAGCCGAGCCACGGCACGGCGTTTACGGTCCAATTTCCCCTCGCCTCGTGGGAGGTGACCGGTCGAAAAAAGGAACCAGAAAACAATGTAAACCGTTGATCGACCGCCCGCCGTAAGCCTATAGTTGGATGTGTGGAATAAGCGGAAAATCGAAGGAGCTTGCATAACGCTTTGAAGTGCTATTTTCACCCGGAAGAAGACGCCATATACGAATGCACGAGTTGCCGCAAGGCGATTTGCGGCGACTGCATGCGTTTCGACGACGAGGATAACGTCGTCTGCCCCGCCTGCACGCTGGAGTACGCGGTCGATATCGCCGATGAGGATCAAGCCGCGTACCTCGAGAAGCGCCACCGCGCCATCGAGCAGCGAGAGCGCCGTAAGCGTGCGAAACAGTCACGAATCGCGATGATCAACCCTTTCTTCGTCGTGGCGATCATTTTGCTGGTGGCCCTTCACATCTTCTTCCGCCATTACGTGGGACGCGCCGGGCAGCCGGCCGTGTTTGATCCGGCGGCGTTCGCCAAGCAAGGCGACCCGGCTTTGGAGCTTTCCTACATCGCGGCGAAACTATTCGCGTACGCCGAAGACCACGACGGCGAGTTTCCGGAAAAGATCAAAGCGTTGTATCCGAACTACCTGGAGGCTCCGCCCAACGTGTTGGGTTCGAGCGAGAGCTACAATTTCACGCCGGTCAACGGAGAGGAATTGTTCGTGCTCAGTTTGTTGAAAGCCGATCGTTTCAGGTATCGGCGCTTGTACATAACCGGCGACGGAGTGCTGAAAACCGAATGATGAACCAACGCGGCGTCACCATTGTCGACCTCATGCTGATCCTGGTGATCGTCGTGCTTTCCCTTGTCAATTTCTCCTCGCTCGATGACGTTTACGACACCTATCAGCGCAAGAACTGCTACTACAATCAAACGAATCTTGACAAGATTCTGTGGGACACCTGCTTCGAGCGGCAACGCGAGATTTTTGACGTGGCCCTCGCTTATGCGATCAAATACCCCGACACAAGGCACCCGGTGATGGTCGTGCTTTTCAACCCGAACCGGAATGCCGAACTGCCGCAAAAGGACGTCGTCGTCGTTGACCTCACGCAGCAAAAGTGGACCAACGAACAGTTGTGCCCGCTGCACACCGCTTCCTCAAAGCAACCGATTATCGACTACTGGTTCGCCTTTGGCCGGTGGCACTGTTTGTACAACCGCTACCACTCCGAGTGAGGTTCCGCCCATGTTTGCCTTCACTCACCGAGCCGCGTCGTCCTGATGAGCAAGGCGAAGCCGCCAACGGGTAACGCGGGCACAAACCGGTTCGGCCGACTCTTCTCTTTTCTGCAACACAACATCCGCGAGCATGGCGTCGTCGTTCGAGTGATTCTCACCGGTGCGTTGCTCGGCGCCGCGATGACCTCTTTGGAACTCGCAGCCCTCTTTTTCGTCGCGCCGACCTACGAGTTTTTCGTGCAATGGAAACAGGTGGCCTTGAGCGCAATGCAATCCGGGCTTATCGCCATGGTCGTGCTGTTGTTTATCGACGGTCGACGCCCGCGACGTACCCAGCTCTTTGCCGCATGGGCGACGCTTCTGCTGGGTCACCAAGCGCTATGGGTCTCGCGATCCGTCGTCGTCTACAGCAACCAAACGAGTCATCTGAACGTGTATTCCATCGCGTTTGCGTTGCTGGCCATGCTGATGCTTTGGGTGATCGTCCGTTACGTGCTGCGCCAAAAGGAACGGCGTGTCCACTGGGCGGCGCTGGCGGCTTTCGTGGTCATCACACTTCTTTTTACCGTGTCGATGTCCCGCCTGCACCATGACGACACGGTTTTTCTCACCGACTTCCGCAAAAACCACGCGCCGGTCGACCATCGCCTGATCCGCAAAAACGCCCCGCAAGAAGCCAACAACGTGTTGTTGGTCGTCGCCGACACCCTGCGCGCCGATGAACTTGGATGCGCCGGGAATCCTGCGAATCATACGCCGCATTTGGACGCCCTGGCGGCCCGCGGCACGCTCTTTACCCAATGTTTCAGTGTCAGCAGTTGGACCGCCCCGGCCATGGGCACGCTGCTGACCGGGCTGTCGCCGCGCCGCCACGGCAAGACGGAATTCTACTCGCTACTGGACAACGAATTGATCACCGTTCCGGAGTACTTCCGCGCCGGTGGCTTTCACACCTTCGCCGTTTCCACGAATCCGATTCTGAAAAGCTACTTCGGTTTTATGCAGGGCTTCGATCGTTTCATCGAGACCGCCAAGAGTTACGACGCCGCCTGGTGGTTGACCGGCACGTCATGGCGACGGTGGCTCGGTCCGCTGGCCTATAAGTGCCCCGCGACGATTCCGGTCAATGACGCCGACATGGCGGTCGAGCGTTTTCTGGAATTGCTGGATATTGCCCCGCCGGATCGTCCGTTCTTCGCCTGGGTCCACCTGATGGACCCTCACACGCCCTACGCGGCGCCGGAGCCGTATCGCCAAAAGTATGTTGACGGGGACCCGCCGGATTTCACCTTCCGTAACGATTTGTTGGATGTTCCGCGGACCACGGACGCGAAATCTCTGAAAGCGTATCGCGGGCTGTACCGTGGCGAAGTCGCTTTTCTCGACGACCAGGTCGGCCGTTTGATGGCGGAGTTGGAACGCCGCGGCCGACTCGAAGATACGACCATCGTCTTTACCGCCGATCACGGCGAACACTTCCGCCGGCACGGCTTGTTGCTGCACGGTTATTCCCTCTTCGACCCGGAAACCCACGTGCCGCTGATTGTCGCGCCGCCCAAGCCGCCGGATCGCCGCCTAGTCGAGCAGCCGCGGCAACTCCTGGACGTCCCTTCCGCCCTGTTCGATCTGGCCGGGCTGGCGCGGCCGGTCGACCTGCCCGGCGACGGTTTGCGCTATCTTTTTAGTGAAGAAGAGCGCCCGCTGTTTTTGGAGACGCAAGCCAATATGCACGGCGTGCCGATCAACCAGATCGCCGTCATCGACGGCCCGCGACGGCTGATTCTCGACCGCACAAAACGCCTGGAGTTTTTCTTCCCGGACTACCCTACCCAAAGCCTTCACAACGCGTCGCCGCAAGCTAAACATCTGAGCGGATTGCAGGTCGGCGCGATCCAACTCGACGCCTTTGCGCCCAATAATCAACCCGACCCGTGTTGGAAAAAACGCTCTTGCTCTTACGCGGACGACTACCGACGCCTGCGTGATTTGCTGAAAACCTACGAGGCGACCACGCCGACTCGCCCGGCCAATCCTGTAGGAGCGATGCTCGACCAAGCAACCCGCTCGGCATTGCGCTCGCTTGGCTACATCCGTTAGCGCCACTTGTTGACTTGCCTCGTCAGCGTGCTAAAAGTGAGCTTTCTACGCCGTTGGAGGCCATCATGGGAGAACCGTTAGGTAGCTGGAAACGTTCTATTTTCTGTGGTCATTTGCGTGGCGAACACGCCGATCAAACCCACACATTGATGGGGTGGGTACACCGACGTCGAGATTTAGGGCAGCTCATTTTCATCACTTTGCGAGATCGCGAAGGCTTGGTTCAAATCGTATTTGATCCGGAACTCGATGCCGGTCTGCATGAGAAGGCGAAGAGTATTCGTCCCGAATTCGTCCTGGCCGTGCAAGGTCAGGTGCGCCGGCGGCCGGAAGGTCAGGCAAATAAAGATATGGCGACCGGCGAAATCGAAGTTGTGGCCGGCGACCTGAAAATTCTCAACGAGGCCAAAACGGTTCCGATACCCATTGACGAAGCCGCCGAAATCTCCGAGGACGTCCGCCTGAAGTGGCGTTTTCTGGACCTGCGCCGCGCCGGCGCGCAGAAGATTATGTTTTTGCGCCACCGCGCGTACCAGATTATTCGTAATTACTTGTCCGATAACGGTTTTCTCGAAGTGGAAACGCCGATGCTGACCAAATCGACACCGGAAGGCGCGCGGGATTACCTCGTGCCCAGCCGCGTGAATCCGGGCCGCTTCTTCGCTCTGCCGCAAAGCCCGCAGATTTTCAAGCAACTGCTGATGATCGCCGGCTTTGACCGCTATTTCCAAATCGTCAAGTGTTTCCGCGACGAAGATTTACGGGCCGAGCGCCAGCCGGAGTTTACGCAGATCGATATCGAAACCAGTTTTCTGGATCAGGAAGATCTGTTTGCCCTCATGGAAAGTATGATCTCCCAATTGATTCACGCGATCATCGGCTTGGAAATCGAATTACCGATTCCGCGCCTAAGCTACGCCGACGCATTGGACCGCTACGGCTCCGACAAGCCCGATACCCGTTTCGGCCTGGAAATCAAAAACGTGTCCAACATCGTTGAAAACAGCGAATTCGGCGTGTTCAAGTCGACTGTCGCCGACGGCGGCAGCGTGCGCGGTTTCGCGGCGCCCGGCCAATTCAGCCGCAAGCAAACCGACGAACTCACAGAGTTTGTTAAAGTCTACGGCGCGAAGGGGCTGATTGCGTTGAAATTTGCCGAAGGCTCCTTAAGCGGCGGCGTGGCCAAATTCCTGTCGGATACCGAAAAGGACGGCATCGTCGCGGCGACCGGTGCGCAGGAAGGCGACACGGTGTTTATCGTCGCCGCGCCGACCAAGGTCGTACTCGATTCACTCGGGGCGTTGCGCCTGCGAATCGGCAAAAAGCTGGGCTTGATCGACGAAAAGCGGCAAGATTTGCTGTGGATCGTCGATTTCCCACTGCTGGAGTACAACGAGGAAGACGGTCGCTACTACGCGATGCACCACCCCTTCACCAGTGCCAAAGAGGAGGACTGGCCTTTGCTCGAGAGCGATCCGGGCAAGGCCCGCGCGAATGCCTACGACATGGTGTGGAATGGCCACGAGATCGGCGGTGGATCTGTTCGGATCCACAATCCGGAGCGGCAAAACGCCATGTTTCGGGCCCTGGGCATCGACGAGGAGGAAGCGCGCCGAAAATTCGGTTTCCTACTCGACGCCCTATCCTACGGCACGCCGCCCCACGGCGGCATCGCCTACGGCCTGGATCGAATCATCATGCTGCTGACCGGCGCACCGTCGATTCGTGACGTCATTGCGTTCCCGAAAACGACCAAGGCCGCCTGCCTGATGACCGACTCGCCCAGCGAAGTCGACGCGGCGCAACTCGACGAGTTGCACATCAGCATAAAAAAGTAACGGCAGGCCGCGGGTCGCAGCGGGCGCATCGTTTCGTGGGCAAAACCGGAACAAACGATGTGCCCCGCGCCAACTCCGAAGAAAGAGGAATGAGCCATGAGCCAATTTGTTCTAATCAGCGACGCCGCCAAGCACATCGGTGAAACCGTGATCTTCCGCGGCTGGCTGTACAACCGCCGCAGCAGCGGCAAGTTGCATTTCCTGCAAGTGCGCGACGGCACGCAGATCATCCAATGTGTCATGTTCAAGGGCGATTTCGACGAAGACACGTTCAAGACGGCGGACACCCTGCCCTACGAATCCAGCATCGAGCTGACCGGCGAGATCAAGGAAGACAAGCGCAGCCCGCTGGGCGTTGAAATGAGCGTCAAAGAGTTCAAAGTCGTCGCCGAAACAACGGACGAATACCCCATCACGCTTAAAGAGCATGGCACTGACTTCTTGATGAATCACCGCCATTTATGGCTGCGCAGTCCCAGGCAGCACGCGATTTTGCGGGTGCGGCATACGATCGTCAAAGCGATACGCGATTTCCTTGACGACCGCGATTTTGTGCTGATCGACGCCCCGATCTTCACGCCCAACGCCAGCGAAGGCACGTCCACGCTGTTCGCCACGGACTACTTCGGCGATACGGCCTACCTGTCGCAATCGGGCCAGCTCTACATGGAACCGGCCTGCCAAGCGTTCAACAAAGTGTATTGCTTCGGCCCGACATTCCGCGCCGAGAAATCAAAGACCCGGCGGCACCTTACGGAATTCTGGATGGTCGAGCCCGAAGTGGCCTTCATGGACCTGGCCGGCGACATGGACTTGATGGAGGAGTTCGTCGAGTACATCGTGCAGGAAGTGCTCAAACGCCGCCGCCCCGAACTGGAGCTACTCGAACGCGACATCGGCAAGCTCGAGAAAATCGTCCGCCCCTTCCCGCGCCTGCAATACGATGAGGCCGTGGAGATGCTGGCCAAGTTGGGACATCCCTTTGAATGGGGCAACGATTTCGGCGGCGAGGACGAAACCGTGCTCTCCCAACAGTTTGAGAAGCCGCTGATGGTCCACCGCTATCCCGCAGCCGTGAAGGCGTTCTACATGAAAAAAGACCCCGATCGGCCCGAGTTATCGCTGAGCGTCGATATGCTCGGCCCCGAGGGGTACGGCGAGATCATCGGCGCCGGGGAGCGCGAGGATAACATCGAGAATCTGATCGCGGAGATCGAGCGCCACAATCTGCCGATGGAGCACTTCCAGTGGTACCTCGACGTCCGGCGCTTCGGTTCGGTTCCCCATGCCGGCTTCGGCCTCGGTCTGGAGCGCACCGTGGCCTGGATCTGCGGCCTGAAGCACATTCGGGAAACGATCCCCTTCCCACGCTTGATGGGACGTTTGAACCCCTAAACCGCATAAACCACCGGCCGGGCGATTCGCCTGGCCGGTTCGTTTTTCACCAATTGACCCCAAATCGGGGATATTGCACAAAAAGCGCTTGCCGTTCAATTCGTAAACCCTTACATTTGGAGAACATTAGGGCAAAACTAGGGCAAAACCTTTCGATGAAACATTGTTGTTGGCGTAAGGAGCGGGTTATGCGTAATTCGATTCTATGGGCGTGTCTGCTCGTCGTGTTTTTGGCAATACCGGCGATGGCGCAGGCTCAAGGCGTTCGATACGGCGGTTGGGGCGGTGTATCTGTCGGCCCGCAACAAATCGACACTGGCGATCTGTCCAGTAATTTGTATCCGATCATCGTCGACTTTTCCGACTTCCAGCCGGTGTTGGGCGGACATGCGTACGGCGTGATCGCCAAGTACGTCGTCCTCGGCGCACGCGGCAACTACGTACACGTGGTCGAGGACGGTCCGGTCAGTAACGCCGAAATGACCTCCTACAATTACCAAGGCGAACTCGGCGTTTCGATTTTCAATAACGAGTGGGGGATTCTGTTTCCCTTCGGCGGTTTCGGAATGGTCAAGCATCGCTTGGAATTCTCCGACAAATCGCAACCGGAAATCGTTGAAGCCTTCGGTACGGCCAACCACCTGAATAAAAACGGGATGTATGCGGTCGCGGGATTTTCATACCTCTACGCGCTGAACATCAGCGAAGAGGACGCCGCGAAACGCGCCCTGTTCGTCGGCGGCCTGCACCTGGGTGCAACCTTCGAAGTTAGCGATGAAGATTGGACGGACGAAGACGGCGACGATGTAAACCGGTCGCCCGCCTATAAGTTCGACACTTTCTTCTTGCTCTTCGATATCGGTTTCGGCGGCGGCGTCTGATTTTCGCAGCCTTTAAACAACAAGCGGCCCTTGCGATGGGCCGCTTTTCTTTTGCCTGATTCTCCGGCTTTAGTAGTCCGTCGACTCCACTTCCTTTACACCACCACCAAAGGCAATTTCGATTTGCAGGAAACCGCCGGTCGGTGAGAGATCCGGTCCGCCACGGTACAAGTCGCCACGGTATTCCCAACCTGAATCGAGCAAGCCCAGGTTAAGACCCGCGGTGACCCCCGGCATGAACATCCCGAACGCGCCGTAAGGGCTGCGGGCGAAGCGGACCGGCCAGAAGTAGCTAAAACCAACTTGCGTGTACAGATAGCTGCGTCGAATTTCGCCCTCGTCTTTCAACAGCGCCGCGTCTGCGGCGGCGATTTCGCTCGGATGGGGACCGATTCCGGCCTGCCACACATCGCCCTCGAAATAGATCCGCGTGGCGCCACCGCCCAAACCCAAGTAGGCAAAGCCGAATCCGTGGGGGCCGTTGAGCACCGCGTAGCCTACGTCGATTTGAAAGTACGTGGCGGCCATGTCCATGTTGATGCCGTCGGCATCGACGGTTGCCCCGCGATCAGACGCACCGCCGTACGCGACCACGCCGCCGGTGTCGCCCTCTGCCGCGAAAGCGGAGATTCCGCCGCGAAAGCCCGCGACCAGATGCTCGAATACGACGCCGTGTCCCTGCAATTCCAGGGTCGGCCAGAACGATGAAACACCGTCGATGCCCAACTCGTCGAGGTAATCGTTCAAATCCGTCGTGTCGACGCTGCGCACGCCGATGGCGAAGCCGCCCCAACCGCCGTGCAGAATCGGCTCTTCAGCCCACGCCACGCCGGTAAAGCCGGCCAGAAAGACCGCCGCCGTCAGGAGAATGCATAAGTGTTTCATGCCGATCAAGATACGTGATGCCCCGATCCCAGGCAAGTCGTTTCCGGCACCGAAAGAGTGCCCCTACAAGTCGTTGTCGTTTTCGTTTTGCGGCATGCGATGCCACAGGGAAGCGATTTCGCGACCGCCCCACAGTTCCACGACCGGGCCTTCGACATCCAGCGTTATCGCTTCGACGATGAACGGAGCGCGATTGAGTCCCCACTTTGAGTCGCTGACCATCACAATATGGCCGACCCGTAGATTCAGGAACTCCGGGCGTAAACGGTACGCGACACGAATCGCGGGAACCGAAAACCATTCGATAACCCGCGAGGCTATCTGCTGCGTCGAAATCTGGCTGGTCAGGTCCGGGCAATCAATGCGTAGTCGCCGTTCGAAAAACTGCCCCCGCGATTCCCGCAACCGGCCGGCATCCACCGTCGGATGATAAGTAGCGATGGCCTGCGCCAAGGGATTGCGCTCCATGAGTTCCGCCCATTGCGTGAACGCCAACTGCGAGCCTCCGAGAACCGGATTCGCAAAATGAACTTCCCGGTTTCTCCTCGGCGCCTGGGGCGCGCGGCTGTAGAACGCCTCGACGGTGTTAACGACATCCTCCAGCGGCGTGGTTTTCGGCTTCTTCGCCATTTCGAGTATCTCGCGGTCGCGGCGCAAATGCGGTCCGCCCCGGCGCAACTCCCGCGGCAACAGCCACACCGTCAGCGTTCCTCGATTCACAAAACCCACGGCTTGAAGCTGCGCAAAAATGCGGTCGTTCACGACGGACAATGGTGTGCCCTGCTCGTTGATTACGATTTCGAAATCGAGTTCGGAAATCTCCGTGTCGATTGCCACGGCGTCCAGTTCCAAGGGCACGGGGACCTTTGCGTAATGCTGCATAATCGTTTCAATCGCCGCAGGAATCGTATCGGTTTCGCGCCTCGGCCAATCAAGCGTGAAGTAAAATTCCGGAAACTCGAAATCGAGCGGCAATTCACCGGGATCCGGCTCCGGCGTATCGGGAGGAAGTGGGCAGTTAAATATTACGCCCGAATAGTCCTCTCCCGGGTCGAAACCGCCCGCACCAACCAACAATTGCTCGCCCATATACTGTTCGAACATCTCGATCAGGCTTTCCGTGTTGCCGGCAATACCACCGTTGACCAGCACCGCATCCTCCACATAAGTCGTACCGATCGATTCAAAAACACCTTTCCACGGAATGTACACTTCAATGTCAGCCAAAGTGACATTCACGGGCAGCGGCTGCTCGGAAATAATGACGAATATTCGCGCTACATCCGGCGTCTCGGTCGGTCGCTTTATTTCCGCAAACGGCAGTTGGATTCGTTTGACACCCCCCGACGAGAAAATTACCGCCGGGTAATCTACGACATCTCGCGGTTTGATTTTTTGCGTAGGCATCCAGCAATAGCGACTGCGGGGAATGCGACCTTGATCCACCTCGGCCTCAAACCGGATTTTCGCCGAAACCGTCGTCGCTTCGTCCCATTGCACCTCCTGCGCGGTGCCGCGTGCCAGGACAATGCGCTGCGCCATATCGCATCCGTATCCCACGACGCTCAGTTCGCAATAACTTCCCTCCAACACTTTCTGCGCCGAGAAGCGAAGGTCGTCGTGTGTTACCGAGAACGATGCCTCCGTACCAAGCTTGAACGTCGGATTTGGGCGCAGTTCCATCTGTTCCTTCGGCGGCGTCACCGAAATCAGCGACGGATCAACACGAAGCTCCCGCCCCCACTCAGCGCAGGATACGTATTGCAGCGACGCGAGATTGGTGAAATACCGAGTCTCGCCTTCCACCGCCCAAATCAACAAATACGCCGGTCGGACAAGTCGCTGCGAATCCACCGGACTTTGAGAAACTCTCGGGAAAATATCCATAAGCCATGCTCCGTTTTCGTTTCGAAGGGAAAGGTTTGCCGTGTTTCCCACCGCCGCGCGCGGGCCGGCGCGGCCTCATCGGCACCCTACGAAATCATCGGTGTCAGGGGGACGGGCTCTCTTTTTCGGAACCACATTCGTGGGAACACCGGGCGATTCGGCAAAAAAAAGCGGCGGACGAATCCGCCGCTTGCCCGTTTTTTCGTCACAACCGAATTACGTCTTGCGTTGCGGCGGACGCATGGGAATCTCTTCCAGCGTGACCGTCGCGTTCTCCCAGACTTCAGCAGCGGTGATGGGCTGTAACACCGACCTCTCCGTCACAATTCGTCCGAGAACCGCCTCGTAGCAGCCGCGTACGCTGTCCACGTCATTGCGTCGCTCGATCGGCAAATAGACAACCGGCGTTTCAGCTCCGCCAAGTCGCCGGAAGAATGCTTCGAGGCCGATTGCTTGACTTGGACTCAAGCCGTTCCATTTCAATGTGATTTCCCGATAGTCGTGCCCTTCGCGCACGGGATTCAACAGGCCGCTGGCGAAGCGATCATGGCGCACCGGGAACTGCAGCGTGTTGGAAAGATCCGACCACGTCCGACAGGAAGCGTCGGTGGCGACTTGATGCAAGGGACCCACGGCGATGGCGCCTAGTTGGAAGTAGCCCTCGTAGGTCCGCCCGGCGGGAATCAGCAGACGCAAGTAACGATAGTTCGCCGAGTTGGAATCCAGTTGCATCGGCAGCGCCACCAAATTGTGTCCGAAGATGTAAAACTGGTCGCCGTTCTGGGCGCTGTTATCCACGGGATTCGCGCCCGCAAAATGCAGCGTGCCGCCGACATTGTCCTCAAGCAGATACACGCGGCCGGTTGCGTCGCCCGAGTATACCTTGAGATAAAGGCCGCCCAATTCATGATCCTGCAGCGCGCTTTGCCACTGCTCGTCCTGCGTGGTCTTGCCGGTTCCCGGTCGCCACCGTCTGGTGAAGCCCAGGACCTGCAAGCCGTTACCGCGTTCTTGGCCAAACGATCCCCGCGACCGCCAGCCGTCGGCCTCGATTTCGACTTCCGGATCGTCCCACGAATTCTCATTGTTGAATTGTGCGATGACACGCGGGAAGTTTGCGCCGAAAAAGCCAAGACCGCCGGGGATGAAGCCGCGGCCGTTCGCGCGCGGATCGCTGTCGAATACGATCTCGATACCCGTATCGTCGGTGGCGGAACGCCAGGTTTCGAAATCCGGCGCAATGGCTTGCTCGATCGGAAAGTCACTCGCCGCCGAAAGCAGCCATTCATCTCCCGCCACCGGTTTGCGACCGAAGGGAATTACCTGCGCGGTGTCACCCACGTAAATACCGCCGACCATGGGATCCAACTGGCCGCCCGCAGCCAGGGCGCGATCCATCTCCGAATAGTTGTCTGTCCGACAATGCATGTTGTCGGCGGCCTGTCCCACTTGTACCGAACGCCACCGAGTTGCCCCCGGCGCGGTAGGTGAATCGTCCACGACGCCGAAATGGAAAAAGCTGTCGCCGGAGACACAGTCGGTCTTCAAGCGCACAAATCCGGCCATCGTGAAATAGGCGGTTTGCCGCTGACCGCCGGCCTGGCGCAGCCAGAGCTGCGCGGCGCGGTTTTCCACCCCGAGGTCATCGGTTTCCGGACCAATGGCGAGGATTCCCTCGATCTCGCCGGGATACTCGTCAAACTCGAACGTGGCCGCAGGCGTTGCGGAGGCGTTCACGTCATAAAGGTGTACCGTATCACCACGGGATTTGATCGTTGATGCGTCGAAACGAACCTTAACTTCCACCGCTTGTGAAATTCCCCCGCTGTCGGTTCTCAATCGTAAGTGCAAGCCGTGTCCCGACAAATCCGAGACATGCCCGCACTGGACGACGAAACGGATTTTCACGCCGTCGCTCCAATCAAAATCGGCGTCGTCAAGGCTTTCCCGATAGTACTCGCCAACGTCGGTCGCCAACGTCATGCCGTTGTCCTCGCGCAAAACCTGAACCGCGGTGTAACCGCCGCCAGTCGATGCGCTCCAAACATCTTCGTTGGGTATGTTCGGCATGTAGATTCGCGCCGGCACCGTGCGATCGGCGGGTCGTTGCCAACGCATGCATTCCATCACGATCAACCTTCGGTTCTCATCCGGACGGCAGACGATGAAGAACACGGGCCGCCCCCGCCATATGGCAAAGGCCATATTCTTGGCGGGTCGATCCGACGGCAAAGGCACGCGTGTTCGCGTCACGCCGCCGAAAGCAAACTGGAACTTTTCCGGTGAATCGCCGCGCTGCGGTCGATCGGCGATGGTCTCGTCTTCGTCGGGAAGCCAGATGTCCGGCCAATGATGCGGACCGCTGTGAAAATGTGTCAGTTCCAAGAACCGCTCTCCGGAATCATCGATTCCCGTCGACATTGCCAGCCAGTTCGACACCGACGAGTGTGACAATCCTTCCTCGACACTGCTGTTGGCGATCCGCGCCGGCAATGCCGCGAAAGTTAGTTTATAGCGTTGGTAGCTGTTGTCGCCGCTGGAGTCCGAACCCCAATAAGGACCGATCCAATACCAGTTGCTGCCGTCGCCGGACACGACCGTGTGGCAGGTATCGTAAATGTCCGGATAAGGGTCTTCGGAGATGCGAACGGCCAGGACCGCGACTTCACCGCTCCCCGAAGGGCCGGCGGTCAACGTAATGGTATTCGGGTGGATCTCCATGTCGTCCAATCGGTCTTCGTCGAACAAGTCCGCGCTTTTCGCCCACCGAAGCCAAGTCTGCCCGGCATCGTAGCTTCCCCAAATTTCCACCTCGGCGCCTTCTTCGGTCGACCCCATCGCCAAGACCAGTTTCTCACTTCCGAACGACTTGAGCGAAACGAGGCGAATCGATTGAATCGTGTCCTCTGATTTCCGAATGACAATGCCGATGCGCTCCCATCCAAAACCGCGATCCTTCCAACACGTCACGACCTTGCGGTCGATTGAGGCCACGACCATCACCTTGTGACCACTCTCCCGGTGCAGAGCGACCGCGGGCAATTTCGCGGTCGGCAACAAAATGTCGGGATTCCCCGCCTCGCCCGTCGTGTGGTCAAACGACACGGCCATGATCTGGGCGCCGTTTTCGTACACGACGAACAAGTCGCCGTTTTCGTCTTCGATGCCACTGATGTGTCGCAAGGGGTGAGTCTCCGCGCCGACATCGATGATGCGAGGGTCGCTCCACCCGACTGCCGCGCCGCGAGCCATCCAGCCGCCCGGATCATCTTGCCCCGAGCTGGATTCTCCTTGAATTTCGGCAAGGATCCCCTCTTTTGGTTGCAACACGTACTGGCCCGGCGAATTGCTGATGGCTCGAATCCGCACTTGGAAGTCATCGTCTTCAAGCGCTCCGTCCAGGGCAAGTAACGTGGTTTGGCTGCGATTCGCCTCATGCGGAGTCGGTTTGCCTAAATGCCGCCCCGACTCCGGCGGACGCTGCACGACTCCGATGTTGGGATCCACCAAGGTATCGGCGATGATGAAGCTATCCACCCACGGGTTGGCGTCGTCCACAAAGTCCGGCACGACGATTTCTTCAATGCCGGTCAAGCCCGACCAATTACCCGCATCGTCAACCGATCGCACGTAGTACCAGTAGCCGCCCGTCAGGTCGCCTATGGCTTGGCCGGTCAGGAAATCATAGTCGGGTCGCCCGTCCACCTGCAGATCGTCGAACCGAGCGACGACCGCGGTTGAATCAGGTACGGTCCCGACATCGGCGTTGCGCAGATACATGGCCGGCAACAACGACGTGTTTGTAAAATCGGCGTATTGGTCGAGCAAAATCCAGCGCTCACCAACACGACAGAAACCCGCGACTCGCGATCCGCGACGGTACAGTCGCAGCCAGAGGTCGGTTACTCCGGAGTCCACTTCGACGGCCGTGTTTTGTTCGATGGAACCTGACACATACACTGTGAAGCGCAGGCGATCCTTGACCGAGGCTCCGTCATGCTCCCTTTCGCGTTGCACAAGGATGGCATCGGCGTCGACGTCACCGAGTACGAGACCCGCCTCCACCAGATCGCCCGAGGAAGCGCATTGCCAACTTCCCGCCGCGAGTCCAACGACCGCGTCGAAATCGCCGTCAAGTTCCGTTTTGCCGCAGCATTCGGAATAGGCGGTCGTGCCGCTGTTCTCCGCGACTAATAACAGTTCACTGTTGTCGATTTCGACCGTTCCGAGGGTGTCCCACCGGTCGGTGTCGAGATTCTCGTCCGAGAAGTCCTCCGACCAAGGATCTTCCCTGAGCCACGTTCCATCTGATAACAGCCACTCGACCAGAACGTCGTCGTACGCCATGGTTTTGCTGAGCCGGCCGATATTCGTCGCGTAGAAATCACTGTCCGTGGGATCTTCCCAATCCGCGTCCCACAACTGGTCCAACTCGTTTTTGAGCATCGTTGCATTCTGCGGAACGCCCGTTGCCACGCAATCAGGCGAGAGAAGCCCGGCGCCGTTTTGGGTCCCGTAAAACACCCATCCCTGAGCTTCGGCAAGGAAGGTGATGTTCTCGTCGACCAAGGGCTGCGAAGGCGCCGGCGACACATGGAAGTTGTTCTGCAAATCGTAGTTGGGATAAGACAGCTCCGCGATTCCTTGCTCGGTGCCGACAAAAATGCGGGATAAATCATCGGCAAACGCGATGTTGGTAACATTCGCCGGCGGCAGGACGCAATGCGCCTGCGGGAAGTCCTCCGGGTCGGCGCTCTCGGCGGCAAGAGGCAGATCGATCACGGGCGAGCCCAACGCATAAACGGAATCGGTTACACCCGTGCTGTGCCGCAACATTCGCACGTGGTCTTCAAAGAGCAGAGCATTGGCGTATTGGCCCCTCATCGTGCCGACACCGGCTCCTTGCAGGCTGCCCGGGGCGATAAGATCCCGATATACCAGCGGTGAATCGTCGGTGACCCCGAAGTCGTCGAAATATGCCTGTAGAGAACCACCGGCGGATTGACCGGTGGTCACGGCTCCGATGACGCAGCACAATGCGGATTCGTCGTCGGTGTAGTGGGTAAAGAGCGTGACCCAGTCACCGCCGTCTTTGTATTGCATTCGAACGCGGTATTTCGGCGCTTCGCTCTCCCATCCACTATCCGTGTAGTGATCGACGCCGCTCGTGTTGACCTCGTCAACGTTTTCGTCTTTGGAAACGCGAAATTCGCCCGTATCGGCCGTCGAAGTTATTGAGTTGCTCGTTTCCTCCGTTGGCGCGGCGTTCCAAATGCCGACGGCGGCAACAAGGGAGTCCACGTTGTTCGCCCCGTCGAAAACCCTTTCCCGGTAGACGTGATATTGCGCATAGAGCGTGCTTGAAGAACCCAAAAACCTGACGTCGGCGCCTTCATCGGTCTGCAGGGTCGGCCAATTGGTCACCGTCCACGACGTTTCCACCGTCACCGGTCCGGCGAGAGAACCCTTTACTACACTCAGTACACCCTCACGTTCCGTAAGGGCTTCGTTGGCGTACACGGAGAACTCCCGTCGCTGATTCTGTTCGACAATCGTACCGGTTACCTTGCTGTTAACGATGTCGTACCAAAGTGTGGTGTCGTTGGTGTTGTCGTTGAAATCGTCCGCGACGCCGCCGAAAGAAAACGACGGGAAGACCGGATAGGCCTCGCGCCCGCGTACGGTATAGGTTGACACTTCGAGCAGAGAATGCAGGAAACGCCCACTGGACCAGGCCAACGTGTTTTCCCCGTAGCCACCGTCGGCTATGGTGTCGCCGCCGAACTCACAAACCGCTTTCGTTTCGTCGGTCACGTTGATAATGTTGAGGATCTCGTCGATCAACACATACAGCATATTCAGGCTTCCGCCTGCGTCCGAGGATACGCGTTCAGCCTTGATATCCTTCGCCGTGTTGGTCGCCAACCGCACGCTTCCCGGACCGACGCTCGTCGATAGATACTCTTCCAATTTTGCCGTTGAGTCGCCGTCCACGTCGTCCATTTGCAGTCGATACACTTTGTTGTCCGCGTCGGCAACGGCGAAAATATCTCCGTTCGGCAATGCCGCGACGGCAAGAAAACCGTCCGCCTTTGTGGCATAGCCTGTGCGTTGCAGCTTGCTCAGATCAATGACTACGATATCCGCCGTCGTCGTAACGATCAGATAAACTTCCTCGGGTTGCGCTAGGGCCGCAGACACGGCGCGCCAAAGCACAACCGCATCGGTGACAACGTTGCTTCCCACCAAAAACGGTCGAATCCATGGCTCCGTGGCCGTCGTTTTGAAACCAATGGTATTGCTCACAGTATGATCTCCTTATCGCCCCGGATGCCGCTGCGGCTTGTTTCCGGAAACCTATTTCTGAATGCCGTAATGAACGTTCTGTCCCGACCGCGTGCCGCTCGACCGCGATATGCGCGCCACACTCTCGTCGATGACGTTCTGGACGTCCTTTGCGAAAATGGAGCTGTTGAAATGATATTCAATGGTTGGCTGCCCAGACGCTGCGGCGAGCGCCGCCGCCGCCAGACGCGGTACTTCGAAGCTCATTCGCGCATTGATGGCGTCGCTCATTTGTCGCCCGAAACGTCCGGTCAAAATGGCGTTGGTTAAATCGCGCGGCAAGGTGATTTCGCCCACCTGCAAAATACCGGGGACTTCGTCGCCGCGTAAATCAAGCAACGCACCCAGGAAGCTGTCGACCTGGTCGCCACCGCTCTTTCCCCACAACCGGCCGCTGTGCGCGAAAACACCGCCCCCGTGGTGTAAACCGAGCGCATTCTTGACTGAGTCCTTCGCTTTGTTGAACGCGTTTTTGACTGACTTCCCGAACGATCCGCCCGCATGTTTCAAGGCATTCCAGATGGCTTTTGCCGCTTTCTTGATTTGATCGTAGAACTTTTTGGCTGCATCACCGATTTTTCCGGCTGCCGATTTCACGCGGTCAAAGAACTTCCCCGCTGCATCCTTCACACTTTTGAATAACTTCTTGGCGGCATTCCTTATTTTCTTGCCGCCGCTATTAACCCATTTGAAGAAGGTCCTGGCCGATTTGATTATTCTCTTCCCCGCGCTCCTCACCCATTTGAAGAACGTGCGGGCCGCTTTCGTGATTCTTCGGCCAGCGCTCCCGACAAACCGGAAAAATCTTTGCGCCGCCCTGACGATATTCCTCGCGCCCCGCACCACGGCCTTGGAGAAAGACTTCGCGCAAGCCGTGATCCGTTCGCCAATGTCCCGCACCATGTTACTGACCGTGTCGCAGAGGGCTTCGATCATGCCGTGTATCGTCTCGGCGACCAATGTAACAACACACATGATGGCTTCCACGAAAGCCTGAGCCATCATGTAGATGAAATCCGCCACCGATTTGATCACTAGTAACAAGAACTCGGCGATCGCTCCCAAGACGATGCCGATCACGCGGAGAACTCCCATGACCACGCCGAGAATGATCGATGAAACAAGCACGGCAACGGCTTCAATACCCCGTTCTTTCAGGAACTCAAGAATGCCGACCAGTGTGTTGTAGATCAGGTCAACCCATTTTTCGTCGACGAACTTCTTTAGTGCGTCGACAAGAACCTCGCCGACCTTTTCGAGCAGGTCCGCGAGTGTAGTGGAGATCGTCCCGACCAACGTGTTAACGACCTTTTCAAGAATCGTTAGCAGCGTGTTGATGTCCCCGTATATTTTTGTCCATAGCGCCCAGATCGCCGAGCTTAGCTTCCCCAGGACGATCATCACGTTCTTGAAGACTTCTTTCATCAAATTGTGGACGAAATTCGCGATGGGACCCAGAGCCCCGAGAACGGCGGCAACCGCCCCTTCGATCGTCTTCTTGAACTTGACAGCCGCAATGACAACCGCCGCGGCCATTTTGGTGACGGCCTTCGCTAGATCGCCGATCGCCTTCGCTAGTTTGTTGAACATTCTTTCACCTCTCGTTTGTCTTACTGATCATTTGGGGCGGGGCTTCGTGTTGGCCACCCGCGGAAAGCGGTGCAACTGGGAGATATTTTGAATCTCGTGGCTCGTTTTCCCTTTGCCCATATCCAATCGGCCCACCGAATCAAGCACCGAGGCCAACAGACGAGTCGCCCCTTCGGCATATATGTCCACTTGCCGCCACGTGGTCGTTTCGATGAATGCTTCGGGATGTTGCCCGTACGATTTCGCCAGTTCCGCCAAATTCACGGCGGTGTCTTCGTCCTTGGGCGAGCCTTGTTGCGACGAAGTTCCGCTCGTTTCGTGGAATCCGGCGATTTCGTAGGCTTGCGTGAAGACATTGATCAGTTCGTCGAACCGCAAGTGATCAGCGAGGCCCGCCCCCGCCTCGGGCACCAGGATCTTGACGATTTCGCAAGCCGTCTTCACGTCAAGGCGGCACAACGCCTCCCATAACCCGGCGGGGGCCGCTTTATCGTCGCCGGTGAGGTCGCCCGTCGCCGTTTGCAGCCGCCGGGCAACCTCACCGACTTGACGGATCGATGGCTCCAATAACCGGAATTTCTCGCCACCGATCGACACTTCGGTCTCTCGGCGTGCGACATCAAGGGCACGCAGAAAGACCATGTTTTAGTACCCGTACCCGTATCCGTCGCCGCTAAAGTCGCCCAGGTCGATGTACACGAGCGGACGTTTGCCGTCGATAATGGGCGTGCCGTACTCGCCCGAGCCGTCGGTCAAAATCGTCGCGCGCACCGGTAGCGGGTAATTGGTGTTCGGACTGAGGTTGAGTGCGTGGTCGCTGCTGATCTTCGCCTTGTACACACCGAAGCAGAAGATGCGACCGTCGTGATGCTCGTGATAGAACTCCAACCGTACCGGCGGCACGTCGCCCAGGCCCAGGTAGAAACGCCCATCCATGTCGGGCGGTTTTCCGGTCAGCAGTTCGAGGTTGTCGTCGTTCCACTCCTCCACCGTGAACGTGACCTCGCCGTTGATCGCCAACGTGACATCCATCACGGTTTGCGCGTAGCGCGCGTTGTCCTTGTGCGTGTAGCGTTCTTCGGTGATGTTAATGTTCACGTCCTTCACCGACCCCAAGACAATCGTCTCGTTTTCCCTGGTGATCGCCACGACCTTGTTGATCATGCCCACCGGAATGTCGTTAGGATCGCCGACGCCCTGTTGGCTCAATACCGCCATGTCATTCCTCCACTTCGTTCCTGATTGGTTCGTTGCAGCGCCAATCGCCGGACCGCCCGACGCGCACTGTCGATTCGCGTGTCAAACCGCTTCGCGGCAGCCTGTCACGCGGTTATGGTGTAGGTTTCCACGTCTTCCACTCTTCGTTCGTTGACGTAGTCCTCCACCAGCTTCATTCGAAAGGTCACGACCTGACCTTGCAGGCCGGCTTCCCGCGTAACTTCCAGAATCGCCCACGCCCCGCCGCGCACCCGGTACTGGCTTTTGACCAGCAAATGGGTACCCAGCGAACTCGGCTCGTCCTCCGGTTGCACGACGCCACTGAAATCGAACATTTCGATGGCGCCGCTATTCAGCCGAAACACGCTCATCACCGCGTCGACCAGACGCCGCAAGTCGACCTGCGTCGCGTCGTCTTCGCTTTTGGTGATGCAGTAGATTCGAAACTCCAGGTACCCGCCGCTCCCGGCGCCGCCGTATACGACGTGGTCGAAAACCTCCACGCCCGCCGCGTCGCCGCCGCCTAGTACGGCCTCGACGTTGTAAGCCACGACGCACGGAGTCACGCTCGGTGTGAAGTTGCTCTGAAAATGCCGCTGGACCGACCTAACCTGGTTGTCCAAACTGAATTCTGTATTCGCTATCGACATCTTTGCTCCCCTTTTTGCTGATCGCGATTGTAGTGACGGCGTCTTTTTCGCCTAGTGGACGGAATCATCTGACGGCGCGGCACCGGGTCTGTCCCGCGCTCCGGCAAACCAAGCGCGCTCGCCACCGTGCGTGCTCGAGCACCGCAGACGTATCGGATTCGTGAAAGCGCAGTTCCTCGTCATAGGCATCGTTTCTCGGCATCCGCCAGTACCGATACAGGTCAAGCTTGTATCGGAGCAACGAACACCAATTCATCGGCAGCGCGGTTTTTCCGGCCGCGATCGACAACCGATAGGCGGGTCCCTCGTTGGCGGGCTTCGCGGTTTCGTTTAGCTCCGTTCCCGCTCTCGAAACGCAACATTCGATTGAGCTGACGCGCCCATCCAGTGCCGCCGACCGCACAATCGACTGAAGCACGTGCTCCGGCGTGTTTTTCGTGACTACAATTTCAACGCCGGTATCGGCGCGAGGTTGGCTGCCGACAGGCCGGCGCTCCTCGCCTCCGAACGCAACAGCCACGGCGTGCGTCAGCCTCTCGGCGGAAAGATCCATGCACACATACGGCGACAATTCGTTTCGGCACTCTTCGCCGTGGGCGTAACAGGGCGCACAACGGCTGCCCGCTTCCAGCGCCACAACCGTTGGGTAGTAAGGAATTACCGCTGAGGCGGGAAACGGGCCGACCAATACCAATGTCGGCACCCGCAATGCCCCGGCGACGTGCAAAAGGCCGGTATCGACCGTCATCAAGCGCCCGCATCGCGCGATCTCGCGCCCGGCTTCAAGGATCGTTTTCGTCTTTCCCGTGCGATCGATCACGCCACTCGGGAGGACCCGTGGGCGACGCCGGCCGAATATCACCGGCCGCCACCCGACCGCCACCAATCCTTCGAGAAACTGCGCGCACAGATCGTCGGTCAGCGATCGCATGCGCCGGCACGCGCTGAACGGTACGACCGCCAGCAATGCCCGGTCGCCGGAACCATTTCCGAGAATTGGCAATGTCGGTGTCTTGCGACGCGGCCAAATACCGGCGGCCCGGCAAAAGGCGTCAACGCCGTCTGGGACAGGCCCCTGAACCGACTCCCGGGCCGTGCTTAGGTCGATCTCTTGACCGATCGGCCGGTCGTCAGTTCGACGAAAGCGCGCGCCGATAGCCTGCACGACCGCTCGATGCCGCGGCGCCGAGTGGCAATATACGGTCACGCCGCGGCGCTTCAATTCCGCCACAATCGGTTCGAGGCGCAGGATATCGCCCGCCGCGCCTCGCCGAATCAGGCTCACCGCGCCGCTGGCCATGTCATCCGTTTGCGCCGGTGGCGGCGGCGATCGTCTCGGCCCACTTTTCGCCGACATCTCGCCAGGTGAACCGCCGCGCCGTTTCGCGGCCCGCCTTGCCCAACCTGTCCCGCAACGCCGCATCGTCGAGCAATTGACGAACACACTCGAAAAGACATGCCGCCGTCTGCTCGGAGGCGACGAGCACATTTTCGCCGTGGACGCCGTACTCGCGCAGGCCGCCGTTGTCGAATGTCGCCACGGGAGTACCGCAAGCCATCGCTTCCAACGCCGGTAACCCGAATCCTTGATACAGGCTCGGTTCCACCAATACGGTCGACTCCGCCAATAGGTCGGCCACCTCCTCCCGATTCAATTCGGGAAAACATGTGACGTGCAAACTATCCAGGCCGTCCGCTGAGCCAACCGTGACCAGTTCGATTTTGGAGCCGTAAGTCTCGCGCAGTAAGCGGAACAGAGCGCGAAGGATCGCCCCTCCCCGCCGTTTGTGGCGAGGGCGATGAAACGCCGTCACCTTTACTTCCGCCTTGCCGGAACGCGGTCGGAACTGCTCGATGTTGACCCCGGGCGGGATAACGCCGATCGATTCTCCACCGCTGTGCTTCCGGTAAGCCTCGGCTGCGAACTCGCTGACTGCGACCGCCGGTAAACCGAGGCGGTAACATCGCTGCATGTGACGCAGGCCGCGACGCGACTTTGGCGGTTCGTCGGCGTCGTGAACCATGACGTCTTCCCAGAATCGAACTTCATCGTCCTGAACGAACGCCAGGTTCCGCAGGCTCGGGCGGCCATGACACACTTGGGTCGCGACCTCGCAGAGACCCATCGTCCCCGCGACGATCGTCCCCTTGCGTAGGCTCGTTCGCAGGCCCCGCACGAGCGCTTCCGATCCGTTAAAACCCCACGGGCGAAATAAGCGATCGCTCATCGGCGGCTTTCGCTTTTCCATCGGTGTCAGCACGGCCGCCGTGGCCTCAAGGCCGCACAGAATGAGTTCGTTACAAATCTCGACGCATGCCTGCACGCCGCCTTCAGGCCCGAACCTGTGCAAAACAAATACGATCTTCTCCGCACTCGGCCGGGAGTGCGCGTCCTGTGCGACACGCGTTTCCAAATCCCTCACCGCCGCCGCATTTCGCCGACGGTCCTCCGGACGACGCCAATCCCGGCCCCACCTCTTTGCGAGTTCCTGCAACGCGGCCCGCCCCAGTCGCTCCCGAGCTTTGCCGAATGAACCGCCGACCGCGTGATGCACAAAGGAGCGCGTGGCGAGTCCCGCCGTCCACCCCTGCCGGAGCCCGCGCAGCCAGTAATCCGTTTCCTCGCCGTAACCAATCGGCCAAGCTCCGGCGTCGAACAGCCCGACGTCGTCCAACATTTCGCGGCGCACGAGCAGGCAGAAACCATGCGGGTCTGAAAACGGCTTGATGGTCGGCGCGTCGATTTCTCGCAACCGACGGGCGACAGAAAAAACGGTTTCACCCGGTGGCATTCGCAGACAGCCAAGGCCCGGGTCGTCGCTGGCCGGGTTGACCAAACCGATGCTTTCGTCTTCCTGCAAAACAGCGATCAGGCCGCCCAGCCAACCCGGCGTTACTACGGTGTCGCTATTAAGCAGGCAGACGTGTCGTTGCGGCGCGGCCGCTTGCACACCGAGGTTGGCACTTCTCGTGTAGCCAAGACGATCGTCGGATTCCAGCAACACGGGCGCTTCGATCTCAGCCTCGCCGACGGCGGTTTTCGTCCAATCTCGCAGCCACACGGTCGTCCAATAGTCGGATGCGTCGTTGACCACGATTAGTCGAAACGGAAACCCCGTGTGAGACCGCACCGAGCGAATACAGCGCGCGACGAGATCGGGGCGGTTGCATACCGTGATGACAATGTCGACCGGATTCATGGGCGTTCTTCGACTCGCGCCTGCTCGGCCGGTTGCGTCGCTTCCAGCGTTTGAACTTGGCCCACGATCCCGGCAAGCAATTCTTCGTCCGTCGCGATCGCCTGCACCAACGCAATGAGTTCCGTGAGT
The DNA here is from genome assembly GCA_030765525.1 of Candidatus Lernaella stagnicola. NCBI lineage: Bacteria > Candidatus Lernaellota > Candidatus Lernaellaia > Candidatus Lernaellales > Candidatus Lernaellaceae > Candidatus Lernaella > Candidatus Lernaella stagnicola. The sequence goes on along the minus strand of JAVCCK010000035.1, from coordinate 66,079 downwards.
TCGGTTTGGTCGCACACCTTTTGTTTGAACGCCGCAAAATCGGCCCCCGTCCCCAACTTGTCTCGGTTTGTCGGATGCCACAGCATCGCGCTGACAAACTGACCCAATGCAGCGGGCCGCCGGCTCATAAGATCGATGAGGCGGGAAATCGCCAACACGGATGCTGACTCGTCCTCGCTCGCGAACTCCCGCGCCACCTGCTGCGCAACCTCCGCCAATTGCAGCCCCTCAAAGGCTCCCAGCAGCGGATCGAGTTGCGACAGGACCGGCGCCTTAAGTTCGAGTTGTTGGTCCTCAACGTGTAAAACCAGTTCTGTACGAACGCCCATAACTTTCTCCTTTCCAAATCGTGAATTTCGTTTTCGGCCGCGTGCGATCAAGCGGTCCGCGCCGCGGTTCCCACCACCGGCCGCCGGGGAGGAAAACATAGATCAGAGATTTGTGTCATGGGTCCGAGGCGTGAGAAATGCCGACCCGTGTCATCACCGGGTTCGCCGCCGCATGATCTTCCGCGAACAAAGTGGAGTAGATATGGCAGACGTGAAAATTTTTGTTTCGGTGTGGAATCGCGCGGGATGCACTAAGCAATGCGTGCAAAGCCTCATCGCCACGACGCGCGGCAAGGCCGACATCATTCTTTTCGACAACCACTCCACGACCGATGCCCGTTCTCTCTGGTCCCTTTATCGCCGTTGGATGCTGCAAGGCGCCGTGGCTCAGATCGTGTGGAACGGAGCGCCGGTGCTGACCTCGGCGTTTTGGTCGAAAAACTATGCTTGGGCGCAGTTTCTGAATCTCGTCGATCTGATCGAACCGGACGAGCGCCGTTTCTTGGTGATGGTCGACAACGACGTCGTCTTTCATCCCCGCTGGCTGGAGACAAGTTTGGACATTCTCACGTCCGAGGCGGCGCGCGATAAGGGAGTCGTCGTGGTTTCTCCCTACGACGGAGTCCCCAACCCGAGCACGGATCCTGACACCTACCACGTAATAGAACGGCTAAGCGTCGCGGGCCATCCTGTCGAAATCCGTAACGCAGTTGCGTCTCGGGCCTGGGTAGCACGCGGCGATTTTTGGACGCGCTGGCCGCCGCCGACATGGAAGGAAATCCTCCGCAACGGCCGTCCGGATCGCATGCCGACCGATACGTACTACTGGCAAAAGATGCAAGCCGAAGGATTGCGGTTCGCCGTCATGACTCCGCCGGCGAGCGTCGATCCACCGTTTCCCTGGCGATCAGCCCGCCTACAACGCCGCATTGGCGACGACGCACGAAGATCGTGACGGTGTCGGAGATTCGACGCTTCATAGCCTCGAATCACGTTCCAATGACGCTTAGATATCACAAGGCGGCGATTCCCCAAACAACAGCTCATGCGCGCCGACATCGCAAAGCCGTTCCACTTCCGGGTCCCCTGCTTCCGGTGGTCGCCGCGTATTAAGTACAATTTCGCGGTGCGCCAATTCGTGCGCCATCGCGAATTTCGTGCGGACGTCACCTTGACGCTTGTTAACCAACAACAACCATTGTTCATTTGCACGCAGTAATCGCGCGTCCCAGTCCGTGCGCTCGTCCTCGGCGAACACCACGCGCACCCCTTCCATCTCCGCAATTACGAGCGGATCGTCGGTTCTCCATTTCTGTCGCAGTTCTTTCATCCATCCCCGCACCATGCACTCCCCCAAAAAACTGCCATGAATGCATCGCAGTGCCACGACACCTCCGAATGTCGTTTCTCAATGTTGCTTTTCTATTATCATTCAGCAAATAGCATGCCAGCCCTTTGAAACCGATACGTATAGCGCGCGTCACTCCTCGAACTCTTTGCCGTTTAGCACGGATTCCCGTCACTTCCGCCGCTTGCGCCGGTTTACGGCGTTACAGCCCCTTCGAATTCCCTCTTTCGATTTTCGTATTGCACGTCCGCTTTTCAAGAGTCCGCACCATTTTTTTGACGCTTTTGCACTCACGTGCACATGTTTATTTACGGATGAATGTCCGGATTACTTCGCGTTGGTATTGTCCCTAATCCCTCTTCACGCGATCTCGAATAAGCCTCGCCAGCTCCCTCTCGGCAATCGTTACGAACTCCTTCGACAACCGTTGTGAGCCCCGACTATAGATAGTGATACCCAGCCTTTGCTCGACGTCCAAGGTGTGTGGATCGACCGGCTCCTCCTCGCGCAGCATTCGCCCCTCGCCGAGCAACAGCCACTTGGGCGCCACGTTGACGATCGTGCAGATACGCGTCAGGACCTCGCCGTTCGGCGTCTGCCGACCCGACAACCAACTGCGCAATGTGCTCTCCGGGATCTCCAGCGTCGCAGCCATCTTTAGATTCACGCCGCCGAAAAAGGCGTCCCGAATCTCCATCAAACGTTTCGCGTACATATCATCCTCTCCGTTACCTGCGTATCGCTATTTTGACTTTTCCGTTGACAGGATCGCGAATTTTTGCGATACGTTATTTACCCTGCTTGTCTTTCATTGTATTGGATTGAGGCACATATTGCAACAAAAAACTGTATTGCCCTTATATTACAATGTCTTTACGCGCTCGCACCAAAGCATCAGTCGCATCGTCCGGCATACTCGTCACGGTTTATGTATCGCAATATACAACGCCTGCACGTCCTATACGCTAATTATTGCGCGCGCCCCGCTGTTCAGGTCTCACTCAAACAGCCGTCACGGCCTCGTTCCGGCGGTATTTATTTGTTGCCAGTCGGTTCGATGGAGCGGATTTTTCGTATTATATAGGCCCTGGGTCGTATTCGTCGGAACTGATCGCTCAGCTATACGCTACGCCAACGTCTGTGTTTTTCTTACATTCGATTTTATGGTTCGCAATATATTGCGCTTTCAAGGCTCTGGGGGAATAGTCATGTGCAATACCTTCATTACATCCAACAGATTGCATGAGCCAGGCGACGGTATGCGGGGCCGTTCAGCGCTTCCCGGCGCGATATGTTGGCCGGAGTTGCTTCGATGAGCTGGCGGGTGTGTCGACATTGCTTTTACTGCAAGCAACTTGCCCTAGACGCCGAAGCGAGGCGCCAGGGTTATCAACCCTTGGTACGCTGCGCGAAAGGCCACTTCGATTCGATAGAGCCGGCATGCATTCCGGTTCAATGGGACGTTTTCGACGGAAGAATGTGTCCTGATTTTCCGGAAGAGGATCTCGACGCTCTGCGCGAATCCTTGTCCGAAAAATCGAGCCGGCCCGCCCGGAGCGGCGATTCGTCTTATGTAAACCTGCACGACGCGCTGCCAACGAACTTATTCAGGGCGGTCGAGCGTTTCGTACACGGCCCCCTCATGGTCTACATTCCCGCCGCGCACACGGCGCGCGAACAACGGCGCGCCGAAATACTCGAAACCTATCGGGAGACGCGCAGCATACGGCGAACCGCCAAGCTGCTTCGCTGCAGTCGCACCACCGTCCGCCAGCTTGTTCGCCAAGAGTGCGAGTCGGCGTCATGATTTTCGTAGTCTTGTCAGAAAACGTCGACCTACGTCGCGTGCTTTCCTCATCGGACTGTCACGTCGGCCCGTCGGAACCACGTCGTTCAATCTCGTACGCTCGGCACGCCGAACGTCGCCCGGATCGGCCGAGGGCGTCGGCGCCCGCCTTTTACCCCCTCTCCCCAACCGGGCCGCATTGCGGCCCCTTCCTTCCACCGATTCGCGATCTGCCGAGTGAGGCTGGATCGCTTGTTCAATCTTCAGAGGTCATATGATTCATTCGAGATCAAACCTTTCGCCCGCCTGGCACGGCCAGCACGCGAGTGATTCAAAACGGCGCGTCAAGGCGCTACGAATTCGCTGTACGGCCGACCGCCTACAGCATCTGCAATTCTACGTGTGCATCACCACCTATAATCGCCCTGAAAATCTATTGGCCCTGCTTCACGACATACAACGGGAAACCGATGGCCGATGCGTGCGGGTTTCGGTTTTCGACGACGCGTCCAAACACCCGTACGACAACGTTCATGATTTCGTGCGCCGGAACCAGCACTGGATGTCCTATGTGCGCAACTCGCGGGCTTATCGCAAGGAGGGATTCTGGCGTCTGTGGAATTCCATGTTTCGCGCCGCACATCAGGAGACTCGCCCCGAATTCTACGTTTTTCTACAAGACGACGTTCGCCTGCTACCCGGATTCTTCACGCGGATCGAGCGGATCTGGGACGCCATCGACGATCCCAGGAAAACCGCGCTGAACTTGCTGGTCGATCGCCGCGGGTGTCGTGCCCATTGGACACCCATCGAGCCGCAGCTAATTCGCTTCGGTGATATTGAAGTGGCCCGCCTGGGTTGGTTGGATTGCATTTTCATGGCCGCACCATCGCTGTTCAACGTCCTGCAATGGAAAATCAAGCCGATCCGTCGCGATCGTTGGCGGCAGAATCCCGATTTATCCAGCGGCGTCGGCGAGCAGATCTCGTGGCGACTTTACGAGACGAAGCGCAGCATCTACTCGCCCATTTCCTCGTTAGTCACATTGGCCGACTGCCCCAGCGTGATGCACCCCGAGTTACGCCGGCGCCACCCGATTGTCCCCACAACGCTAAGGCTGTCGCAAGGAGTCGATTCATGAGTGACGCCGTGTTGTTCGGCAACGGCATCGGTAACTTCGTCTTGGCGACACCATTTCTGCAAAACCTGACCGCGCCGCACATTTTCATGCGCGCCGACGACCCACGCATCACCGCCATTCGATCGCTCTCGCTGTGGCCGGTACACGCCGTTGTCCCCGGCCATATCACCTCGGTTATCTTCGACCGCGTGTTTCAACTTTGGGCGGCGCCGGACATGCCCGAAGTTCGAGGCATGGAACGCATCGCCCAGCCCAAACGTGATTGGCGGCTGGGCCCCCACGAAGCAGATGTTTACTTGTCCCTGCTTCCCAAGAGCAGACGGCTGCCGACTCAGATAAGGTCGGAAAGGGTCGCGTTGCCCGCACACAAACGGCCGATCATCGCCCTGGCCAACGGCTCACACCCGGAATGGATGACGAAACGATACCCGCACGAGTATTTCGTTCGCCTCGCCACGATGTTGGTGGACCGTTTGGACGCGCAACTTGCTTTTCTCGGACGGGATGAACACGAACGAAAACTCGGCGACAACATTTGCCGCCAACTCGGTGACCGCTGCTGGAACTACGCCGCGCGACTCAGTGCCGCCGCCACGGCCGGTGTTCTGCAACATTGCGCCTTGGCCGTGACCAACGACACGGCGCTCATGCACGTCGCCGACGCCCAAAACGTGCCGATCGTGGCAATCTGGGGATGGACCAATTGGCACAAGAACCACCCGTACAACACCGGTGGGCATCGGGTGCAATGCGACTCTGGGGGCTGCCGGCACTTTCCATGCTTCCGCACACCGGCTCAAAACCGATGCCGCGACAATCTTTGTCTTCAGTCGCTGCAACCCGAGCGTGTCTTTGAGACCGTCCTCCGCCTTTGGCCCGAGGTGAAAAAATGACCGTGAAGAAGCTCTGCGTCGGCAGCGGCCGCGCCGGTGAAACCGGCCCGGAATGGATCAACGTCGACGCCGCCGATTTCGGCAACAATGTCGTGTGGGATCTCAACCGCCACCCTTGGCCCTTCGCCGACGAAACCTTTTTCGAGGTCAAGGCCATCGACGTCGTCGAACACCTCTGCGAATGCGCCGCGGCCATCAGCGAGATCATCCGCGTCGCGCGGCCCGGCGGACTCATCCTCATTCAAGTGCCCCACGCGGCGCACGCCCGCACGTGGATCGACCCGGGACATAAGCGGGGATTCATGCGCGAGAGCCTCGACTACTGGATCCGCGGCAATCGCCGAGCCAAACAATACGGCGAACTCTACCACCAGGGGCGATTTTTCATCACCGACCTCACCGTGCGCGAACAGGGGGCGAATCTGGTCTTTCGCTGCCGACGGGCGCCGGCGCAGAAATCAACCGTTTCGCTTTGACGGGGTCTGCCTTCGTGTGATAATCAAGAGCAGTTTTACGCACGACGCGAATCAGCCCCGATGGAGGAATTGGTAGACTCAGGGGACTTAAAATCCCCAGGTGGCAACACCGTCCCGGTTCGAGTCCGGGTCGGGGCAATCCTTTGATACGTTACGTAGAATCGCCGGCCGAATCGGCATCCAATCACAGTCTTGTTTCCTCCTCCTTTAAAAGGGCCGACCACGTGTGACGAAAGCAGCCGCCGCGGCCGGGGAGCGTCTATCCTCGACTGTTTTTGAATATATCTTATAATATCAACGGCTTATCCGGATAGCTGGGTCTCTGTCTCGTGGCCGGATTGCTTTCCCCCGATTTTTTTTCAAAAGTTCCTAAAGAGAATCTCTGAACATGACGATAAGTTGATTGTAAGTCGCGAAAGGCCCCGCAAAGGCCGTTCCGTGACAAAGGCAAACCCGCCGCGAGGCGGGGGCGCAAAGCAAGAGGTCTCCGGAAGGAGATAGCTCGGCTGCCGTAGGAACGGATCTGTCCCCATACAGACCGTTTCCTCAAACAACGAATAACGTGTTGTGTACGGAGGAAACCCCCATGTACCGTCTGACTGCTGCTGCCCTGATGATTTTTGCCATGCTCTTTTTCGTAACCGCTTGCGGTGATGAAACCGACAACGCCGATTTTGACAACGACGACGCCGCCCTAACCACTGAAAACGACGCTGATCTGCTTATCGAGGAAATCGCCCTGCAGGTCGGTGAAGCTTTCGCTGACGCGCTCGATCAGCAAGACTTCGGCCCGCCGATCAACAACGAAGTGGACGGGCCCAACGGCGAATTCGACCCCTTCGCCTCCATCAAAGTCCTCAACCCTGAAGAAGCTCTGGATAAGTACGCGAAACACGCCACGAGCGCTGCCGCCGGAATCGACGGCAACGAAGTTGACGAGCCCAACGGCGAATACGACCCCGCCAATTCCGGCAAGGTCCTGAACTGGGAAGAGGCTGTCAAAAAGTACTTCAAAACTCCCCCCATCGACGCCGCCGACGGCAACGAAGTTGACGAACCCAACGGCGAATACGACCCCTTCAACTCCAACAAGGTCCTGAACTGGGAAGAGGCTGTCAAAAAGTACTTCAAAACTCCCCCCATCGACGCCGCCGACGGCAACGAAGTTGACGAACCCAACGGCGAGTACGACCCCGCCAACTCCGGCAGGGTCCTGAACTGGGAAGAAGCCGTCAAAAAATATTTCAAAACTCCCCCCATCGACGCCGCCGACGGCAACGAAGTTGACGAGCCCAACGGCGAATACGACCCCTTCAACTCCAACAAGGTCCTGAACTGGGAAGAAGCCGTCAAAAAATATTTCAAAACTCCCCCCATCGACGCCGACAACAATGACGTCGAAGGTCCCGAAAACGAAATCTTCGTGAAGTTCCTTCGTACCAACGAAGTGGACCCCAACACCCTCGATTTCCACTTCCTGATTTACCGCAAAAACAAGGACAAAGGCGCGGACGACGCCGGTGAAGCCGACGGCGGCACCAACGACGACGGCGACGACTTCGGCGCTACCGGCGATTACTACTACGACGAAGAAATCAACAACGACGTCCCCGGTGGCGAAATCGACCCGGCCATCTTCAAAGCCTTCATGTACCTCGTGATCCGCCAAAAGGCCGGCGACGATGCTCCGGACGGGGCCGCGTCGATGCCGGAAACGCCGGTGAATGAGAACGTGAACAACGACAGTGAGAATTCTTACTGGATCGATGTCTACGTCTACATGCTCAAAAACTACAACTTGGGCAAAAGCTTCCCGGTGATGAACGCCCCGATCACGCCTGACAACCACGAAGCCGGCGGCCCGCTGAATCGCGAACAGCTCGAAATGCTGCGCGACTTCATCATCCGCCTCCTGAAAAGAACCGACACCTTCAATCAAACAGGTTGCTAGCAGCAGCAATAGCAGACACCAGCCGGATGGGCCGGCAAAGCGGAAAGCCCCCGGGCTTTCCGCTTCTTCGTTAATCAGTCACGGCCTTGGAAGAAGTGCGTTGGTTACAGAAGCGTGCGCATTTTCTTTTCCGGCGTCATACCGTCCTGCCACGCGAAAGACTGATCGCTTTTCCGACCCCAATACAATACGTTGAGGTCCTCGGTCGTGAAAAACGGCATCCTTTTGACCAACTCATCGGGGTCACGTTTGGCGTCAATTCGGCACGTAAATACAATGTTGATGCCCATCCCGTAGGCGTATCCGAGCTGGAAAAAGATGGCCGGCGTTAGATGAGTCACATCGGCGAGAATCAGTTCACAGACGTTGATTTCTTGAAATAGCTTCTTGGATATCACGGCCGGATTCTCATCGGCGTCCAAGCGGATCGGTTTGTAGCCGACTTCGATACAGGCCGGACCGAGTTCTTTGGTGAACAAGGATGCAATTTGTTTGTCGTGGAAGTGGCCAAGCAGGAAAATATATTTCCGCTGTTCGATCGGAGGCCGCACCAACGCCCGCCGTCCGCCCTCGATGACGTCGTAGATTTTCTTGCCGGCGCTGGTGAGTTCGAAAGCCGTGGCGTTGCGACCGCGGTAGTCCAGGCCGGTGCGCTTGATCAGCCCCAGCATGTTCATCAAGGCGAATATTTCCTGGTCGTAGATCTTGGACAGCATGCTGTATTTGAAGGGAGGCTTGCGGTCGCTTTCTACATTGCTCAGCACATGGTCGTATAAAACATCGACGGAATCCTGAGCGTTCTGCTCAAGAACAATGCTGTACATGAACAATTCCAGCAACACTTTTCGGTCGACCGCGCCAACTTTTCCTAGGACGTAAAGAATCGTTTTGTGCCGTTCTTTCAGCTCGATTGGTACTCTAATTTTTCCGCCCATTTTTCTTGATTCTCCCGCTTCGCCGATTAATTGTAGCCTCTATCCGGTACACAAATTTAACGCGCACGGATGCCAACTGATTAATGCATCGGTCGAATTACGGTAAATCTTGATCGACTTGGTTGGTCTGAGCGCCATCCCAATTTGCACGGTAGAAGTGATAAGTATGTACGATGAACGACCGGTCGGCCTTGCCCATCGTCTTCTGCATGGTATGCGCCCGCGACAAAAATCGACCATTGTCGGTCTTAATGATTCTCATGTACTTCTCATTCCATTCCGGATGGAAGTAAATAACCGCCGGGCGACGCTTTCGGAGCAGTGAGTAAAGCGCTTGCGCCCGCTCGCCGTGACCACGGCACGGTGGCGGTGTATCGGCATAAACTGCCGCCACTTCCGGGTCCGACAAGCCCACGAGGTCCAGTACCTTTCTCCCTGAGAAAAAGGTGACCAAGCCGATGTCATGCGCCGCCACGACCTCGTCCGGCTTGGTGTTTTCCTGTAACCACTGCACCACGTTCATCAAGTAGCCGCCCTCGCTGGCTGTGGCGATGGCGTTGCGGTACACACCTCGCTGAAGGGATCCGCCAAGTCCCACGATCAGCAAGAACGGAATAAGCAGTACGAGCACGATCTTTCGCGGCCGATTGCTTTCCGCGTCGTGCCATCGATTCAGCAAACGGTCGGCCCCCAGCGCCATGCCGCCGAAAACCACCGGCAGCAGCGGGTGCTGATACCGCCCCCAGTAGTGCGTTAACGCACCGGGGAACTCCACCAGGTACGCCGCGTAGAAAAGCCCGATAAACAGCGCGGGCGAAACTCGACGCCACCATGCGCCGGCCCACAAAAACAACGGAAGAAATAGGAGGAAAACGCCCAAAAGAAGGATCGGCGAAGTCGCCACCAACCCCAATCGCGCCAGGGGCGGCATGCACGCCGCGGCGAAAAAGTGCTTCTTAGCCGAAACCGTCACCGGCATGATGTGACCGACCAGCTTATAATTCGCTAACCAGTACGGGCTGATAACCACCGCTGCCACCACGCCGGCCGCCACCACCCACGCCAAGCGCCGCCAATCACGCAATAAGAGAGCCCGCACGGCCAGCACGCCAAGAATCGCTGCAACCAGAAAATACCCCTCCGGGCGGGTCAGCACCGACAGGCCGAGTAATGCACCGATGCCCACGGTGCGTCGCGGCGAGACTTCACTTCCTTCCACCAAAATGAGGGTCCACACGACCAAGGCCGCGAAGAGATTGGTTTCCAGACCGTTAAGCGCTCCGAAGGCCATCGGTCCGCCCAAGGTGATGGCAGCGCCTCCCAACAAGGCTGCGGGAACGCTGCCGTCAAGTTTTCTAATCCAGCGATAAGTTCCGGCAATCACGGCGAAAAACGCGAGCAAGCCGAGTAGGCGGTCAGCCCAGATCACGCCGATGAGTTTGCCCAGCAAGCCCACCAACAACACGTGCAGCGGACTCGTGATGCCGGCCAAGGGCGCGTCTGGATTGACGGCGAACAAGTTCCGCTCGGCCAGGTTCCGCGCGGCGCTCAGGGTGATGTAGGAATCATCGATCGGAAACGCGAGTTCCCGGCCGGCCAAGGGCAATAGATAACTCAGATAGGCCGCCAAGCCTGTCGCCATCAGCAAGCCCAACAGTATCCATTCCCGCTTCGCGCCCGATACGATCTTAGGCCGGTACAAGAGCCAGAAAATGGCGATCAACCAAACAACGGCGAGCGCAAAGCTCAATCCGCGATCCTCCTTGGCGTGCCAAATGCCACGGTCTTCCTCGAGTTAGTAACGCATGCGACTCGCGGCGAGCACGCCGGGCAGTTTACGGATGTCCTGAAGAATCTTGTCCAGTTGCGCGATATCGCGGATCGGCAGCAGAAAATGCAGCTCGACGGATTCCTCGCTCGTGGACTTACCGGAGTGAATCTCGTGGATGTTGACTTCCATCATCGCCAGGCGGTTTGTGATTTCAGCCAGAACTCCTTTGCGGTCACTGACGGTCACCATGATTTCGGTCGGAACGGTTTTCGTGTCGCCGGACAGGTCCCATTCCACGTCGACGCGGCGCTCCTCGGGCTGATCAAGGGCGTTTAGACAATCGGCCCGATGCACTGAAATGCCCTGCCCCCGCGTCACGAAACCGACTACTGCCTCGCCGGGTACCGGGTTGCAGCACTTGGCCATGCGGAACAAGACGTCGTCGATGCCGTGGATTTTTATGCCGCCCGCTTTACGGCGCTTCAGCGGGCGCAACAGGCGATCAAACGCGGATTCCTCGGGCTCGGTCTCGAGTTTTTCGGGTTCAACGAGTTCGGCCAGAATGTACTTGACCGAAAGCTTGCCGTATCCAAGGCTGGCGACCATGGTATCCGCGTCGCGGAAATTGAACTTCTCAGCCACCTCGCGTAAGCGGCCGGATCTCTCCATGCGGTTTAGGCTAACTTTATATTTTAACAGCGCTTTCTCAAGCATTTGCCGCCCGGCGGCGAGGCTTCGTTCCCGTTCTTCGGCTTTCAGAAAAGCCCTGATCTTCGCGCGCGCTGTGCCGGTTTTGACCAACTGCAGCCAGTCGCGACTCGGGGTCTGATCCTTGCGGGTGACAATCTCGACGCGATCGCCGCTTTGCAGTTCGTACCGCAGCGGCACGATGCGGCCATTCACTTTTGCGCCGACCGTCGTGTGTCCGACCTGCGTGTGAATGCGATACGCAAAGTCCAGCGGCGTGGCGCCTTTGGGGAAATTCAACACATCGCCCTTAGGCGTGAAAACGTAGACTTCCTCGGAAAAGAGATCCATCTTGAGGCCGGACAGGAAGGCGCGGGGGTCGTCGGACTCCTTGTGCCACTCCATGATTTGCCGCAGCCACCCGAACTCTTTGCCGTCGCGGTCCGGACCGCCCGATTTGTAGCGCCAGTGCGCCGCGATGCCCAGTTCGGCGACGCGATGTATCTCCCACGTGCGAATCTGCACTTCCATGCGTTCGCTCTTCGGGCCGATCACCGTCGTGTGCAGGCTTTGATACATGTTCGCTTTGGGCATGGCGATATAGTCTTTGATGCGCCCGGGCACCGGCCGCCATTGTGAGTGGATCAGGCCCAGCACTTCGTAACACTCCGCCACCGAAGAAAGGACGATGCGGAAGGCGATGATGTCCATCACCTCGTCGAAACTGAGCCGCTGCGCCTGCATTTTCTTATAGATCGAGTGCAGACTCTTCACCCGCCCGCTGATCTCCGCCTGGATGTTGTTGTGAGTCAACAACTTGCGCAGCACGCCGATGGTTTCCTCGATATACAGGTCCCGCACTTTGCGGCCTTCGGAAAGGCGCATGACCAGGTTGTAGTACGCGTCGGGATTGAGATACCGAAACGAAAAGTCTTCCAGCGCCGATTTCACCCACTGCATCCCAAGCCGGTGAGCCAGCGGCGAATATATTTCCGACGTCTCCCGCGCGATACGCCCGCGCTTTTCCCGCGGCACAAACTCCAGCGTGTACATGTTGTGCAAGCGGTCGGCGAGCTTGACCAGCAGCACGCGAATATCCTGCGCGGTCGCCACAAGGATTTTCTTGAAATTCTCCGCCTGGCGGTGTTCCAAGCTGCTGAATTTCATCTGCGAAATTTTGCTGACGCCGTCGACGAGCTCGGCGATTTCCTCACCGAATAAATTTTGGATCAGCGGCTTATCGACGTTGGCGCAATCTTCCAGCGTGTCGTGCAGCAACCCGGTAGCAATGGTCACTTCGTCCATGCGCATTTTGGCCAGCAAGAACGCGACCGCGATGGGGTGCTCGATATACGCGTGCCCCGAGTACCGCTTTTGCCCCTCGTGATGGTGCATAGCGAACACGTAAGCTCGACGGATCAACTCCACTTCGGGATTCGGCAGATAGCGCCGTACCTCGCGGATAATGTCGTCCGGTCGGACTTTACGGGGTAGTAAGGTATCGAGCGATTGCATCGCGCATATTCTCCCGTCGCTGGCGGCCGGCGCGAACTATGGCCTCCAGCGTCGTCACTGCTGCTTCAAGCTCGTCGTTGATGATTACATAGTCGAAGTCGTGGATGAATTCGATTTCCCGGCGTGCATTCTCGCAGCGCCGTTCCACTTCATCTTCCGAGTCTGTGCCGCGCGCTCGCAAACGCTCGCGCAACACTTCCATGCTCGGCGGCAGAATATAAACCAATACCGCATCCGGGTAGCGGGCGCGGATCTGCATGGCGCCCTGGCCTTCAATATCTAGAAAGATGTCTTCGCCGTTTCGGCGGGCGTTTTCGATTTCGGTGTGGCTGGTGCCGTAATAATGCCCGTGAATTTGAGCCCACTCGACCAGCGCTTCGCGGTCGATCATGCGTTGAAATTCATCGCGGTCGACAAAGTGATACGCCACACCGTCCACTTCATCGCCGCGCGCCGGTCGCGTTGTATGACTCACCGAGAAACGGATTCCCGGCAGGCGGTCGATAACCGCGTGACACAACGTCGTTTTACCGCCGCCGCTGGGCGCGACGACCACGATCAAATTACCTTGTCGCTTCTCACTCGACATTCTGCACTTGCTCCCGAAACTTTTCGACTTCCGCTTTCCCTTCCAACACGAGGCGACCGACTGCCAGCCCCTGCACCTTGTTACCCAACGTAGTCACTTCACGGTGCATTTCTTGTGCCAGAAAATCCAGCCGCCGGCCGACGCTTTCCGCGCTATCGATCATCTCGCGGGCCTGCTCGATATGGCTGTTGAGACGGACGACTTCCTCGTTGACATCCAGTTTGCCCAACCACATCGCCACTTCTTGGTGGAGGCGCGTTTCCTCCAAGCCATATTCGCCCGCCGCCTGCTTGGCTTTTTCACGGTAACGGTCCGCAAGTTCCTGTTGTGTCGGCGGTATCACGACCACGAGTTCCTCGCGCAGAGCCGCGAGGCGACCAAGAGTTTCCTGCAGATCGCCGGCCAGCCGTTCGCCTTCCCTTTCGCGCATACCGCGGGCCGCAGCGGCGGCCTCGTTGAACGCGCTCTGCAGAACCGGGCGCACCGTTTCGGCGTCCTCGTGTTCCTCGCCGAATTCCAACACGCCGGGTTGCCGGACGATCAACTCGAAGGGCGCGGCGTTCTCGTAATCGAGGCGACTGGCTAACTCGTCCATGGCTTGCTTGTATCCCGTCGCCAGAGCGGGGTCGACACGGATTTTGCCGGCGTCGTGACTCAGGCGTTCGTAGATCACCGCCACTTCCATCCGTCCGCGCCGAAACGCCTTTTTGATCCAGTCGCGCAGCTCCACTTCCAGCGGGTACAACGCCCGCGGCAAGCGAAGTTGAATGTCCAGATACCGGTGGTTGACGCAGCGGATATCGACCTGCACGCGACACGTTTGTGCGGCAGACTCCCCGCGGCCGAAGCCGGTCATCGAATTAATCATCAGCAGTCTCTCCCCTTCCGCGCTGCTCCTGTAGGATGCCGCGGTAGATTTCACGCCAATCGGCTAAGGCTCTCTGCAACACATCGTCGCGGTAATCGGCGTAGGTCCAAGGTAATTCGCGCCAGGCCCCGTCCTGCCAGAAAAGCGTCAGGTCGGCGTAGATCCCGTCCCGCAGATACGGGCGGTGCGCGAAGCCTTTGCCCGTCGCCAAGACGAAATTGTGTGAGCACAGGTACCCGGGGTCCAAGTTGACAGTGCGCCCCGCCGCGTCCGCCCATTCGTCTTCGACGGCGTTGGTGCGGAGCTTGATCGAGGCAATTTCGCTCGCATCGATGAGCCGTGCAAAAGAAACGAGCCGGCGTTTCAATCCCGGCCCCATTTCCTTGTCGTAGTAATCCGAAAAGTTGAAGTCGATCACCGCCGATTGATCCTGCATCGGCCCGAATTCGTTCTCCAGCCGCGCTTTCAACGCCGCATAGTCGCAATCAGGGCGAAAGAGCAACCCGATCACCAACATGACCGGTCCCATTTCGTGCGGTTTGCTCATGTAAGGCCCTTCGCGGTTCGAATGGCCGCCTGCAGTTGCTTACCGCTAACACTGGCGGCGCCGACCTCGGCGATGACCAACCCGGCGGCGAAATTGGCGATCAGCGCGGCGTCGTGCAAATTCGCACCGACTGCCAGCGCGCAGGTCAATGTCGCGATCACGGTATCGCCCGCACCGGTAACGTCGTAGACCTCGCGGGCCATCGTGGGGATGTCGATGATTTTATCGTCGCCGAAAAAGAGGCTCATGCCTTCTTCACCACGAGTGACGACCAAACTTTCCAGACGCAACTTACGGCGCAGGCGCCGCCCAGCGGCATGGATTTCCTTGTCGACGTTGGTCAGCTTGATGCCCAACGCTTCGCCGGTTTCGTGGTGGTTCGGCGTCATTGTCGTGAAAGCACGGTAGTGCGCCATGTTGCGAATCTTGGGATCGACGGCCACCCGCACGCCGTATTTGCGCGCCGCCTTGCGAAGTTCATCGAGCAGGTTCTTGTCGATAACACCCTTGCCGTAATCGCTAACGATGACGGCGTCGAGCTCCGGCATCATCGCCTTAAACGCCTCCACGATCCGCTTGCGGTACCGTCCGCCGATGGTCTCCGGATTCTCCGTGTCGATCCGCACGACTTGCTGATTGTGCGCGACCACCCGCATCTTGACCGTTGTGTCGCGCTCTTTGCTGACCAGCAGGCCGCGCTCGATCTCCACGCCGGCGAGCATATCGCGCACTTTGGCGCCTGTTTCGTCGTTGCCGATGACGCCACACAAGCTGACGCGTACGCCGAGTTTGCGCAAGTTGTCGGCGACGTTCGCCGCGCCGCCCAACATATGCCCCACGCGTTTGACGCGCACGACCGGCACCGGCGCCTCGGGGCTGATTCGCTCGACGTCGCCCCAGACATATTGGTCGGCCATCACGTCGCCGATGACCAGCACGCGTGCGTCGCCGAAGCGTTTGACGATTTGTTGGAGGTGCTTTTTCCGTTCGGTCAGTGTCATCGGTTGCCTTCATCCCTGGCGGCGTCGCGGGCCAGAAAAACCGCACTCGCCACCGCGAATTGATACAGCATGCACACTTCGGCATCCCCGGCGTTGTGCTGCAACGCGCTGGCGGCCGCAAAACAAACACACGCCGCCAGCGCGCCGGCCAAAAGCCGGTCGCCCTTCTCCGCTTGTTTTACATCAGACCGACGCCGGGCGCCAACGCCAATGGCCAGTCCGATCATAAGCGCGAACAACAATCCGGCCACAACACCTGATTCCGCCGCGAAATGAAGGTAGCTGTTGTGGGCGTGACTCGTCGCCGTCCAATGGATGTTATAGCCTTCACGGTAGGTCTGGGTCATCTGCCGATAAGCGCCGGGCCCGATGCCGAAAACGGGGTGGTCGGCGATCATATCCACGGTCGTTTTCCAGGTGTAGATACGCTCGAGGTTCTTGTCGACGCGCACGACCCTCTCCAGGCGATCGGCCAGGCCCGGGCTGGCAAAATACGCGACGCCAACCACGACGAACGCCCCCGCGATGACGGCCGCCAGAACGCGACGACCGAGTGCCGCGCCGAAGGCGATCAGCCCGGCCAACAGGCCCACCCAAGCCGAACGAGCATAGCTCCACAACAAGGCCATCGACATCGTGCCGAGGCAGCACGCCAACCAAATTCGGTCGCGCCAAACCCGGCCCGCCGCTATCAACCCCGCCGCGAGCAAGAGTGTCAGCGCCAGGCTGTTTCCGTAGGTCAAGTGGTGATCGAACAAGCCGACCGCCTGCACGGCGCCGGTCGTCGTCACCGGCAATTGCTCCGGCGGCATAAAGGGAAGCAGAACAGCGTTGCCGACTAGGTGCTGCGCGATGCCGTACAGCGCGACGACACCGCCGGTCGCCGCGAGCACTTTCCACGCGCGAACCAACACCTCGCGGGACGGCAAGGCCGCCAGCACCACGAAGTAGCTCAGCCAAATCCAGTATTTCGCCAATCGTGACGCCGCGCCTTCAGGGTGGAGCGAAAACGGAGCGGCAAGCACGGCCCAGGCGACCATCGCGACGATCACCCATCCCACCGGTCCCGGCCGAAATCCCAAGCGGCGACGCAAGACGGCCCGAGCGAAAACGGCCAACACCAAAACGGCCAAGACCGCCTGGCTACCGCTGATCGAAAACGGCAGGAAGAATGCGAAGACATACAGAAACCACGGCAACGCGGTGTCGATTTGCCCGGCCCAACGTTCCGACCGGTTCATCGCACGTCCGCCAAACGCCGGAAAAGCGTCTCGACACGTTCGACGCGTTGCTCCACGGCCAATTCGCGTTCGGCGTGGCCGCGCGCCCGTTCGCTCATGAAGGGCACCGCCAGGACTTCCAGGATCGCCGCCGCCACGTCGTCCGGATCATGTTGCACGAACACGCCCGATTCGCCGTCTTGAATCGACTCGCTCAGCGTGCCGACGGGCAGCGCAACCACCGGCGTGCCGCACGCCATAGCTTCCAGCGCGGCGCGGCAGGACCCATCCGACCCCTCGCCGAGCAACAGGCTGACATCCAACGCGGCGTATACCGCGGGTAAATCGTCGCTGCGGTAACCCAGGAAATGCACGCGATCGGCAAAGGCCGTTGATGCCACCTTTTCCTCGAGCGCCTCTTTACCTTCACCGCGCCCGACGACCAGTAAGCGCACGGCCGGCGTTTGAGCCAACACCTTTTCGAAGGCGGCCAACGCCAGGTCATGGCCGCGCCCCGCTTTAATACGGCTGACGATGCCCACGAGTCGGTCCTCGGCCTCGGCGCCCACTTCGTCGCGGATGGCTTGTACCGGTTGCGCGGGGTGGAAGTGCTCGGTGTCCACCGCGGCGGGCAGGACGAACACGCGTGAGGTGTCGAGCCCGTATTCGGCGATGAGTTTTTCCTTCCACGTGCGGGCCGCGACAATCACCATCTCGGTGCCGCGATACAACCACCGGTACCCGAAGCGTCGTCGCAATTGCCTGCTTTCGTGAATTTGCCGCACAAGAATCGGCGGTCGTTTCAGCCCGCGCACGACAAAGCGCGCCAGCCAATGGTCGTGCGTGTGGTGGCAGAAAACGATGTCCACGTTCTCTGCCGTGACAAAGCTGCGTAAACGCCGGTAGTCGTGCAGGATCGAAAAAGGGAAGAATCCTTTTCGTCGCAAATGGACATCCGGGAGGACCTGCAGCAAGTCAGGATTTACGTACCCCGCCAAATGCCCCAGCGGCCGACGCGTGTAAACGAATGTGACCCGATGCCCGCGCCCGGCCAACCCTCGCGCAATTTGTAGCACGGGCTCGGCCGCTCCCGTCCAATGCCGTTGCGCAAGCAGAATCAGCACATGCATCACGACTCCAAAAGCTCGACCGCGGCGCGCACGACCTGCTCGACCATCACGCCGTCCACTGGCCGATGCTTGCTGAAAGGTTCCAGCGGCTCGACACAACGCGCCTGATCCGTCCAGGGCGCCACGCGCTTCGGATCGGTCGGGCCGAACAGCCCGACGACCGCGCAGCCCATCGCCGCGGCCAAATGCATCGGTCCGGAATCATTACCTAGATACATGCGGCACCGCGAGAACAAATACGCCAATTCCTTGATCGTCGTCGGCGGCGCGACAAGCGGCGCGTGTTTCATATACCGCTGGACCGCCTCCACAAGAGGCTCTTCGCCCGGCCCCCAGGTGATCAGCGGCGTAACCCGGTGGCTCTCGACGAGTCGGTCGGCCACTTCGGCATAGCGCTCGGGCGGCCACAGCTTTTTCTTCAAGCTCGCTGCGGGATTGATCGCCACGATCGGGCCGCGTAGATTTTCACGGCCGAAAAAATCGTCGACCTGAGCCTTCTTATCCTCCGGAATATGGATCGGCTCCGCCGGAGGCGTTCCCTCTACCACAACGCCCAACGGCCGTAACAACCCCAAGTAGCGTCGGACCATGTGGTGGCTCTCCGGCAGCACCGGAACGCGCGTGTTGGTGAACAGCAGATTCCCTTCGCGCAGGCGACGAAACCCGATGCGTATCGGTGCGCCGGACTTCCAGGTGAAATAGCCGGATTTGATTAGGTTCTGAAAATCGATCGCCACGTCGTAGCCAACCTGCCGGATCTCCGCCACCGTTTCGCGCAGCGGCCGCCACGCCTTGATCGCGTGGCCCCGCTTGAGTTCCGCAGAGCTTTCTTTGCGCCGCCAAATGTGCACGTGATCCAGCAGCGGATGCCCCGAGACGACTTCCTGGCTCTTCGTCTCGACCACCCAACCCAGCGTCGCGTCAGGAAAGTGCTCGCGTAGCGCACGCGCCGCCACAAGCGTGTGCAGGCAATCCCCCACCGCCCCGAGCTTCACGATGAGAATCCGTTTCGGATCAGCCACGGGAAAAATGTCCTTTGTTTGGTCCCTATCGTATGCGGCGCCGCCCGGACCGGCAAGCGCGGCGAACTCGGTTTATCGTTGCCGTCGCGCAACGCTTATTCTATAAATAAGATGATGAAACGCGCAAAAAGGCCACCGCCGGATAAGCCTTGGATCGATTCGTTTGTTACCGGTCCGCTTGTGGGACCGGCTGCTATTACGCTCTTGCTCGGCAGTCTGTTGTCCTTCGCGCTTATCGTGTATGCGGGCTTTCCTTGTTACACGGCGCTCATTATTTATCCGATTTGCTTCGCGGTCTCGATGACCGTTTTTCTGATCTTTTTTCGCCACGGAGATCAGGTCGGTGATTTTGTATACGGCACCCGACGCAACGTGAACTCAGACGAGCGCGACATCGAACTGTGGAAGCACGAAATCAAGGCGGCCGAAACCGCCGGCAATTTCGACCGAGTTGTCCGTTTGCGCAAGGAACTGCTCGCCGGCGACTTGCCGCACGACCCGGCGGTGCAGGCTTTTCACATTGCGCGCATTTACGAGGATCGGCTTCAACGGCCCTTGGATGCGCTCCATTGGTATCAAAAGGCGGTTTCCCTGGCCGATGAAGGCGGAACGCACCGTATCGAGGCCGAAGCGGGAATCGAGCGGCTCACCGCTGCCAGCCATTTGTCGGTCCACGATCGGGACTCTCGCCTTCGGGAAATCGCCGAGGCCATCGAATTGGGCACCCTGGGTACCGCCACAAAACACTGCCGCGACATGCGGCGGATCTATCCCAACGACTCTAACCCCCTGTTTTATTTGGGACTTATCGCTTCCCGCCGGAACAACCACGTCTATGCGGCGGCCAGATACCAGGAGGCGTTGGCCTTGGATGCGAATCATGAGAGAGCCGCGTTCAATTACGCGATCGCCCTTCAGAAAGCCGACCGCGACCTCGAAGCGGTGGCCGCATGGAAAGCCTACCTGGAGCGATTCGGCACTCCGGAATCCGATCACACGAAAATAGCGCGGAAGGCCGTCGAAACCATGAGTGAGCGGCATCGTGCGGAGCTTTCGATCGGTGACGGGAGCGACGTCGATTTGACCACCGACCCTTCCGACGACAATCTTTGAATTCTTCTTTTTATAGTAAAGTTAGGTTTATTTACGCCCGATAACATAATTAGAGACTAAAGAAAGAGATTGTTCTTTGCATTACGAGTAATCACGGTTAGCCGCCGCTCGAAAGGGCAAACCCGCCGCGAGGTGGGGACGCAAAGCCAGGGGTCTTCGCAAGAAGACAGCCCAGCTACCGAAGGCGACGGGACGAGCGATCCGGATACGCCGGTTCCTCCTTGTCCCGCCCGCACTTTCGATGTGTGGCACCGGAACAAGGAGAAATTGTTATGCTGCGATACTTCTGGATCGCGTTTTTGTTACTGAGCCTGCTGGTTATCTCGGGGTGTGGGGACATTGAGGAGATGATCGAAGAGGCGACCCGCCAGGAAATCACCGTTTCACGGACCATTCATAACAGCGACAGCGAACGCAACGTGAAATCGACCATCGTGATGGAAGACGTTGCAGTCGCCTTAGGTGATCGCGTCGCCGCCGGCGCGGTAGATATCAGCAAATTGTCCGAACGCATCGACGTGTATCGCCTCGGTTTGGGCGAGGTGCGATTCTTCGTCAAGGGCTACATGCGCAACCACAGTGACTCGCCCGCCTTTGTCACGTTGAGTGCGGTTCCCAACAATAGCGCCGACGGCCAACCGGAAATGATCGGTACCGTGACCCTGCAAGCAGGCGAAGCGCTGGAACTGACCAATCCCAGCGACATGGACCAAGGTTCGGAAACCATCCATGAGAATCTCGCCGCCGTGTTCGGCGCGCTCGGCGAAGGCTACGTCATCAATCCAATCGTGGAAGTCCAGGGCGCGAACCAGGGTGAAGTGATCGTGGACTGGATCCAACTTTCCGCCCTGCCCGCCTATTGGAGAACCGGCATCCTGTCGCCCGGTGGTCTGACAAGCTACGAGAAGAACGTCAAACGAATCTACCAGGCCATGCTCGAGGGTTCGGTCAAAAATAGAGGTGACCAACTCGCCGAAGTGACCGTGTACATCAGTCCCAAGGGCGCGACCGATATGGAGGAATCCATCATCGCCCACGCCTTCCTCGAACCCGACGAAAAACTTCAGGGTTACGAAATGCTCGTTGAGGGCGGCGCCACGCGGATCAAGGAAGCTTTCGAGAAGATGGTAAGCGGCGAAGACATGCACTTTGACTTCGTCGTTGTCAGCGAGCAGCCGCTCGCCGTGAAAAGTAGGAACCTGAGAATCCAAGCCAAACTCACCGTCGAAGCCAACATTTTCTAGCCAAGCGATCCTCTTTCTCGGCGGAGCATCCCCTGCTCCGCCATTTTTTTATTCGGCGGTAAGCAACTCACGCGCGGCAGCGGTGACTTCGGCTTCGGTCACGTGGCGCATGCAATGGAAATGATCGAGGGGGCAACTGCGATACCCGTGCGGGCCGCAGGGGCGGCAAGGCAGATGACGCTGCAGGATGCGCGAAGGCGATCCCACCGGCGCGTAACCCAACTCCGGCGTCGTGCTGCCGAATACCGCCGCCACCGGTGTGCCGACCGCGCCGGCAATGTGCATCGGCCCACTGTCGTTGGTCACCAAAAGCGCGGCCCGGGAGAGCACAGCCGTCAGTTCGGTCAACGACAAGCGGCCGGCCAGATTCACCGGCAACGTGCGGCAATGATCCTGCACGATGTTGGCCAGTTCGATATCGTCCCGCCCGCCGAGCACAACCGGCGTGTAACCGTCGTCGGCCAAAGCCGACAGCACCGCCGCAAAGCCCTCGGGCAGCCACCGCTTGGTCGCCCATACCGAACCGGGATGCACGCAGACATAACGGCCGTCTTCCGGCAATCCCCATGACGCCAAGCGCCCGGCGGCTTCCGGATTGATCACCAATCGCGGCGTGCGCTGTTCGTTCGGAACGCGCCAACCCAGGGCGGTCGTGAGCGACAGAACGCGGTCGACTTCGTGTTGCGACGTATCGCGGTGTACGCGATCAGTGAAGAAGAAGCGGCCGGCGGAATCCGCAAAACCCACCCGATGGGGAATGCGCGCCATGGCCAGTAGCAGGGCGCTGCGGAAACTCGGGTGGGGGCAGAGTGCCAGGTCGTAGTGCCGCCGCCGCAAGTCGCGCGACAGCCGGAGCAGGCCGGCCAAACCCTTGTCGTGCTTTCGCTTATCGAAAACCAGCACTTCGGCCAGAGCGGCGTCTTGTTCGATCAGCGACGCCCACTGCGGCTGGACCAACACGTCGACTTGGGCTTCCGGCCAATAGGTTTTGACCGCCGCCCACAGGGGCTGCGAGAGAACGACGTCGCCGAGATAGGCCGTTTGCACGATGAGTACGCGCTTCACCGCCGCCGCTCCGCCCGTCCTAACTCCCACAACTTGGCGTACTTGCAAAACACGTAGTAGGCCGACAATCCGCAGACCAGAAAGCCATGCAGGCCGTCGAGGAAGCCGCGCTGCAAAATGTACTTTTTCAAAAACGCGAAGGGCGGCCGAAACACGAGGTCCGCCGCGGTGGCCCGTTTGCCCCTCTCCCAATACTCGTGCGCCATGATCGTCGTGTATTCGTTGATTCTCGAGAGGTGGTGCGCCAAATCGCGGTAGCTGTAATGGTGCAGATCGCCGTCCAGTTCGGCGACCGAACCGTCGCACACCACTTCATCGTGCGGATCGTAACCGCCCCAGTGCGCCCGGCCGCGGTGAAACAACCGAATGCGCTTGTCGGGATACCAACCGCTGTGATCGATCCATTTGCCTAGGTAAAAGGTTTTGCGCCGCACGGTGTAAGCGTCGCTTTTCGGCCCGGCGACCTTCAGTTCCGCGATGAGCCTCGCTAACTCCTCGCTGACCTCTTCGTCGGCGTCGAGACTGAAAATCCAGTCGTGCGAGGCAATGTCCACCGCGTGCTGCTTCTGTTTGACGTGCCCGAGCCAATCGTGATGCACGACCCGCTCGGTGAAACGTCGCGCGATTTCCACCGTGCGATCTTCACTGCCGCTGTCGACCACGACGATCTCGTCGGCGAACGGAACGCCCGCCAGGCAGCGCTCGATGTTCGCCTCCTCGTTTTTCGTGATCACAGCGACGGTGATTTTCATGGCCCGTTTACCGCCCCGCGTCGGCCAGGAATTGCGCGATGCCGGCTTCGGTCAGCGGGTGCGCCATCAATTTCTCGATCAACGAAAACGGCACCGTGATCGCGTGCGCCCCGGCCAGCGCCGAGTTTTTCACGTGCATCGGCGAGCGTACCGAGGCGACAACCACCTCGGTCATCAGGTCGTACCAATCGTAGATCTCCACGATCTCCGCGATTATTTCCATGCCGTCGGTGCTGATGTCGTCGAGGCGACCCACAAACGGCGCGATGAATGACGCCCCGGCCTTGGCTGCCAAAAGCGCCTGCGCCGCGTTGAAAATCAGCGTGACGGTCGTCCGAACGCCCTTCTCGGCAAAGTAACTGACGGCGCGCAGGCCATCTTTGCACATCGGGATTTTGACCACGACGTTATCCGCGATCGTCGCCAGTTCGCTTCCCTCGGCAATGATTTCGTCGTAGGAAATGCCAACCGTTTCGGCGTTGACCGGCGTGTCGGTGAGGCGGCAGATTTCCGCAATCACCTCGGCGTTGGGCTTGCCGGTCTTGGCAATGAGCGTCGGATTCGTCGTCACGCCGTCGCACAGTTTCATTTCGACCGCCTGCGCGATTTCGTCCACGTCGGCTGAATCAATAAAAATTTTCATCCAATTCCCCTAAAGGTTCACGCCCTGCGGCGCGTGGTAATTTGTTTACGCAATGCCTTTTTCGCGCAGCATCCGCGCGATCGCTACGATTTGGTCGAGCACTTCCGGAAGCTCGTCGCCCATGCAAACCATGCTGGCCGCGTCACATGCGGCCTCAAAGGGCGACGGATGCGTTTCAATGAATATCGCGTTCGCGCCCGCCGCCACACCGGCCCTGGCCAGCGTCGCCGCAAACTCCGGTTCGCCCCCCTCCGGGTCGGCACTCGAGCGGCCATAGATGCGCACCATGTGCGTCGGATCGACGACCACCGGATGCCCGAGGCCTTGCATGATCGGCACGGACCGCGGGTCGAAGACCAGCCGGTGGTAGCCGAAACTTGCGCCCCGATCGGTAAGCAGAATCTGCTCGTTGCCCACGTGGTGCAGCTTCGACACGGCGCTTTGCATGTCTTCGGGCGCCAGGAACTGGCCCTTCTTCACGTTGACGACCTTCGCGTACCTGCCGACCTCCAGCACGAGGCTGGTCTGTTGACACAAGTAGGCCGGGATTTGCACGATGTCGAGCACCTCCGCCGCGGCCTTCACATCGGTCTCGCGATGGATGTCGGAAAGCACCGGCACGCCGATTTTGCGCTTGATCGCCGCCAGCATTTCCAGGCCTTTATCGAGACCCGGCCCCGCGTACCCAGTCGGTTTGCCGCGATTGTCCTTCTCATAAGACGCCTTGAAAATGTAGGGCATGCCCCGCTTGTCGGCCTCGGTTTTGACAAAGTCCGCGATCGCGAGCGCCTCGTCGAGCGTTTCGAGCACGCAAGGCCCGGCAATCAATGCCAGCGGCTCCCCGTGGCCGATAGAGATATCGCCGATCTTGACCGGTATCATGTTTTGTCTCCTGTTTTTTCCGCCGCCTCGGTCCGCAGTCGCGCCACGCCGTCCTCAATGGGGTACCGCACGCCCGCCGCGTCGCTGATCAACCATTGTCGGTCATCCGAAAGCCGCAGCGACTCCCCCGAGATCGGGCAACGCAACGCGCGGAGAATCGCCTCCGGAATCATTTCTCCGCCGCGAGTAGATTTCGCATCCATTCGTACTCCGCCCGCAGGCCGTCTTCGAGAGACACCTGCGGTTTGAAACCCAGAAGTTCGCCCGCCCGCGTGATATCCGCCGCTGTGTGCCGCACGTCGCCTTTTTGGTTTCCCTCATCGGCCAGACGCAGGGGCCGGCCGTGAATTTTGGTGAGCATGTCCAGCACGTGGCGCACGGTCACGCGATGGCCACCGCCCAGATTGATCACTTGTCCCGCGCAATCGGCCGAGGCCGCGGCGATCACTCCCGCGACGATGTCATCCACATAAGTGAAATCGCGGGTTTGGTTGCCGTCGCCGAAGATCGACAGCGGCTCGTCGCGCAGCGCGGCGCGGCACCATTTATGGAAGGCCATGTCGGGTCGCTGTCGCGGGCCGTATACCGTGAAGTAGCGCAGCGAGACCGTCGGGATTCCGAAAGCCTTGTGGTACAGCATGCACAGGTGTTCGGCCGCCAGTTTCGTCACACCGTAGGGGCTGATCGGTCGCGGGTGGTCGTCTTCGTGCTCCGGGAACTTGGCGGCGTCGCCGTAGACGCTGGAACTGCCCGCATACACGAAACGAGCCGGTCTTTTTTCTTTGCATACTTCAAGCAGTTTTTGCGTGGCGTCGAGATTGAGCGCCGTGTAAACCCGGAACGACTGCCCCCAACTGGCGCGCACCCCGGCTTGCGCTGCCTGGTGATAGATCACATCGCCGGGCTCGATGAGTGACGCCAGGTCCAACTCGTTGAGGTCCGCCTCGCGGAAAGTGAAGCGCTCGTGCGCCCTGGCCGCGGCAATGTTCGCCTCTTTGAAAGTGCGCGGATAGTAATCCGTGAAGCAATCCACGCCCACGACCTCGTGGCCGTCGGCGAGCAAGCGATCACACAGATGCGACCCGATGAAACCCGCCGCCCCGGTGACAATGCATTTCACAGTTCGTTCTCCTCACCCCTCACGCGGGTGACGATGTCGGTGGTGTTGTGATCTTTCGGCCCGCCGGTGATGGCCACTCGGCCACCGTAGCTGCGAACCGTTTCGACCTCAGGCACCGTGTCCACAGTGTAATCGCTGCCCTTGGCGTGCACGTGCGGTTTCAACAAAAGCAGCAAGCGGCTGACATCGGTTTCGGTGAACGTCGTCACGTAGTCGACGCATTCCAGCGCGGCGATCATTTCCACGCGCTCGACCAGCGGCGTGATCGGACGACCCGGCCCCTTCAGTTCGCGCACGCTTTCATCGGAATTCAGCGCCACGACCAGCACGTCGCCCTCCGCCGCCGCCCCTTGCAGATACCGCGTGTGGCCCACGTGCAGCAGGTCGAACGCCCCGTTCGCAAACACGACCACGCGGCCCGCGTCCTTGTGCGCCGCGACCTCCCGCGACAGTTCGGCTTCGTTCATTACTCTTGCCACGGATGCTTCTCCAACGCGGTGCGAATCTCATCGACCGTGACCGTGGCTGTACCGTGTTTCAACACCGCCAGCCCCGCCGCGACCGTCGCCAGGCGCACCGCGACCCCCAGGTCCGCCTTGCAGGCCGCCGCCAAGGCAAATACGGCCATCACGGTGTCACCCGCGCCGGTGACATCGGCGATTTGATCCGTGCCGTATATCGGTATGAACTCGCCGCCCTTATTCGCATCGCGCACGTACATGCCTTCGCGCCCGCGGGTGATGACCACGCGCTCGGCGTTGGCCCCGTGCAACAGGCGCTCGGCAACCAGTTCCACATCCTGCCGGGTCCGAATTTCCATATGGCACGCCGCCCCGGCCTCGGGCTCGTTCGGCGTTAAAAGGTGCGCGCCCTTGAACTGCAGGGCCCGGTAACGACTATCGACCAGCACCTTGATCCAGTCGCTTTCGGCGATGGCCGACATGCGCGTAATCATGGATTCGGAGAAAACGCCGTAGCCGTAGTCGCTGGCCACCATGATATCGCTCATACCGGCGGTTTGGTCGGCCAGGTCGAGCAGCTTTTTCTCCACGTCGCCACTGACCGGCACGCGGCTACCGCGATCGACGCGCACCAATTGTTGATAGGTTGTGTGCAGACCGCTGGCCACGATTCGCTGTTTGGTCGTCGTGTCGCGGCTTGGATCGCGCAAAATGAAATCCGTGCCGATACCGCGTTCCTGCAGTGTTTCCAGAAGCTGCGCGCCCTGCAGGTCGTCGCCGATAATGCCGACGACAAGCGGGTGCCCGCCCAGCGCCAGGACATTGTGCGCACAGTTCGCACCGCCGCCCAGCGCGATCTTGTCGGCCTCGTGTTCGACGATCAATACCGGCGCTTCGCGGCTGACTCGCTTGGCTTCGCCGTAAATGAATTGATCGGCCACGAGGTCGCCGATGACAGCCACTTCGTGTTCCGGAAACTGCTCCAACAACGCCAGTAATTTGTCGTTCATCGCGTCAGCTCCGCCAAGATCCAGTCCGCCGCGCTTCCCAGATCTTCGGTGATATGGTCCGGCTCCGTGGGCCATGTATCGCGCCGGTATTCCAACTCGCCCCGGCCGTAGCCGGTCAATACGAACACGCCCTTGCCCCCGACGCCTTGGATCATTTCCACATCCGTGATTTTATCCCCCACGGCGACCGACCGAGGCAGGTCCAAATCCAAATCCCGCGCCGCCATCTCCAGCATACCCGCGTTCGGTTTGCGCCAGGGATGATCGACATTGTACGGAGGCACCTTCCCCTCTTTGACAAAGGGCGAAAAATACACGCCGTCCAGCCGGGCGCCCGCCGCGGCCAGCAACGCATCGAGTCGCGCGTGCACCTCATACACCAGGGCAATCGGGAAATAGCCTCGCGCCGCGCCAGCCTGATTGGTCACGAGCACCACCGGCACCCCGGCCTCGTTGCAGCGTCGAATGGTCACGGCGGCGCCGGGTATCAATTCCAGCCGGGAAGGATGATTAACGTAACCGACTTCCCGCGTCACGGTGCCGTCACGATCAAGGAACAAAGCGCGTCGAGACAAAGGTTCCTCCGCCGGGTGTTGTGGTCTTCGTTATCGATCCGACGCGGTCACCAGCGCCAGCAGCGCCGACAAATCGTCACCCTCTCCGATTAGTTCAATTCCGGCGACCAAAATTTGACCGGTCGCCGAAGCTCGGGCGGGTAGTTTTACCGCGTCTTTTTCGGTGGTGACAAGATAGCCGATGCCACGTTGAGCGGCAAGCTCCGTCAGACTCTGAAGATCCGCCTCGCAATAGGCGTGGTGATCGGGAAACGCTTTGGTTTCCACTACTTGTAGGTCGGCACGGCGTAGCGAAACGAAAAAATCCGCCGGCCGAGCCGTCGCCGCGAACGCCAGCACCGGCTGGTTCGCCAGCGTCTCCCCGGCCACCGTCTCCCCGCCCGGGTGGCGGCGAAAGCCCGGCGCGCCGTAGCGCACGCGAAAAATCGGCCCGCGAAAACCGGCTCGCAGCAGTTGGTCGGTGACGGCGGGGTCGTCGGCCGTGGTCGTGTTGATGATCACCGCGTCGGCCCGACGGAGCGCCGAGGGCGGCTCGCGTAGGGGACCGGCCGGCGTGACGCGGCGGTTGCCGAGTCCGTCGCGTCCGTGAACCAGAACCAGGTTCAGGTCCCGCCGCAAGCGCAAGTGGGAAAAGGCGTCGTCGCACAGGATGATGTCCGGCTGGAACTCGGCGACCGCCCGCTCCGCCGCTTCGCCGCGATTCGCGCCGATCAGCACGGGAACGCCGGGCAAACGGCGAGCCAGCATGATGGGCTCGTCGCCCGCTTCACGCGCCGTGAGGCGAACGCTGCTCCCGTCGGAAACGACCGCCGTGCGTCCTTCCAAACTGCCGTGGTATCCCCGGCTGACCACCGCCACGCGGTGACCCGCCTGGGTAAGCGACGCGGCAAGAAAAACGGTGACCGGCGTTTTGCCCGTACCGCCCATGGTCAGGTTGCCGATGCTGATCACCCGGCTATCGGGGTGCGTGCTACGCAGCCAGCCGTTGGCATACGCGGCCTCGCGAACACGCATAAACGTGCCGTATAGCCACCCCACGGGCGCCAAAATCCAAGACAACGCGTTCCACGGAAAAGGAGGATGACGCCGATAAATAGCCCGAGAAAGGCGGTCGGCGAAACTCAAGCGACCGCCTCGCTACTTCTTGAACATCTTGGTGAAGCGATTAAGAAACCCTTCGTTCTTCTTTTGCAGCAACTGACTGAGTTCGCCGTCATCCAGATAAATGCCGCCGCATTCGGTGCATTTGTCGATTTTGACCGTCTCGAATTCCAGTTCCACCATTTCCATGCCGCACTTCGGACAGCGCATCCAGTGCTTTTTCTTGAGATTCTCACGCTCCACCTGTTGCATGCGCGCGTGTTCTTCATCGAGCAGCTTTTTCCGACGCTCAAATTCAATACGCGCGAAATATTCTTGCTCCGACTGGACCGATCGATTACGTAAATCAGCCATGAAAAATCCTCCAGGTCACGTCTTCAAGATTCCCGGATAATCTACCCATGCAGCGACATTCATACAAGCGTGTTTTCAGCGGACGCTCAACACGACGTGGCTGGGGTGTTGCTGGTCGTGGTACACCCGCACGCGTGAACGCTCGAAACGAGTCGTGGAGCCGGGGTCGGCCTTCGTGCATGGATTGGGCGCAAAGCGCGGATAGTTGGATGCCGCTACGTGAACCCGGAGTTTGTGCCCCTCCTTAATCACGTGGCTCGCGGCCCACAAATCCACGTCCACCGCGGTCGGGCTGGTATCGGACAGCCACGCGTTGTCACCGCCTTTGCGGTAGCGGGCGCGGGCGATGCCGTCGGTGATGATACGGGCCTTGCCGTCGGGATACACATCGAGCAGCCAAACGACGACGTCCGCGTCGGGCGTGTCGGCGGTAACGTACACGGTCGCGGTAATCGGACCGGTGACTTCGAGGTCGCGCTTGAAGGTCGAACTCGTGTACACGAGCACGTCGTCGCGCTTCCCCTGCCCCGAGATGTCGGCCGGACCGGCGTCGCTCGGCGGATACAACGCGCCGCCCTTGGTAGGTACGGGTTTATCCGGATTGTGCGTGAAACGATCGTTGCTCTCGCGGCCCGGCTTCGTGCGGTTGAATTCGCCGTCGCCCGGCCGGTGAGCCTGCCCGCCGGAGTGAAAATACCACCGTTCGTTTTCGGCATCCGGCGGCGGCCAGTCGGCCAATTTTTGCCACTCGTTTTTGCCGGTCGTGTAGACCTTGACCCGCGGCAGTTTTGTCGAGCCGTGGTTCATCAAGTGCTCGTCGAACCATTCCACGTAGATTTTCGAAAACGTGATGACATCGGTGTCGCCACGGTAGCGCATCCCGTGCATCGAGGTGCTGAACTGATGGTTCCACGGCCCCATGACCAAACGGCTTTCCTTCTTGGCGCGCGGCCCGGCGTGGCGCCGCATGGTCTGCCAATCCTTTAGCGTGCTGCCGGCGAATAGGTCATACCACCCGCCGACGAACAATACGGGCGCGTCGATCTTGCTCCAGCGATCGGCGAGGCTGGCCGGTTCCCAATATTTGTCGAAGTCTTCGTGCTTAATCCACTGATTGAAAAAGGGAAGATCGCGCCCGGCGCGGTTGTCGATTCGGTCCAGCGGCGGTGTGAACGCGGAACCCGGGCGAAACTTCAATCCTTGTTTCGGCGTGCGACCGGCGTTGCCCAATCCCCAATGCCCCCCGGTCGATAAGCAAAAGGCGCCTTGGCGATAAAGAATGTCGTAAATGCGCGAGCCGGTTAGCGCGGCTACTGCGGCGTCTGCCTTCCCCGAATACCCGGCGCCCTGCCACGCGGTGTAACCGAAGTAGCTCATGCCCCATACGCCGACTTTGCGATTCGACCACGGCCGCGACTTGATCCACTGAATGGTGTCGGCGCCGTCCGGCCCTTCCTGCCGGAAGGGATCCCATCGGCCTTCGCTGCCGAAGCGCCCGCGCACGTCCTGCACGATCACGGCGTAACCGCGCTTGGCGTACATTTTCGCCGGTAGACTCATGCCGCCTTTGCCGTAAGGCGTGCGGATCAGCACCGTCGGGAACGGCCCTTCGGTCTTGGGCAAATAGAGGTCGGAGGCCAAACGCGCGCCGTCGCGCATTTGCACCGCGACCTTGCTCGTCTCGACGGCGTACTCGCCGGGTCGCACTCCCACGGCGCTCGAAATGAGGCGGGCGCACCCCGCGGTGGTCAGGGCGAGCAACGCCAAGACGATTCCATACCGGCGCAACCATCGACTCATGATTTTTCCTTTCCGACGGTTCTGACACGCCATTATGGAAGACAATTCAAAGCAATGCCAGCATCCCGCTTCGTGGTCCGGTGGGCCGAGGACCCCACGCGTGCTTAGTCGATCGAACTTTGTTAGGATTTCCCGGACGATAGGAGACAATCCACCATGCGACGCGCTTTGATCATGCTGGTTTTGGCGATTTTCTGCGCAACCTGCGGTGTCCTCGCCGGCTGCGATGACGACGACGGCGCGCCCACCGCCATCGACGAAATTAGTGACATCGACGATGACACCGACGCCGAATGTGACGATGACGCCATCGATGACGACGATAACAACGACGATAACGACACCGATGATGACACAATCGATGACGATGACACATCTCCGCTGCCCGACGACTACCTCGCGCCGTGGCCGCAAAGCAATATCGAGACGCCGGACTACGACGAATCACCGCCCGCCGGACCGCTCCGCGCGAAGGCTGTCGCCTATGACGACTGGTACGACCAATGGCACGCGCCGGAATACGGCGGAACCCTCACCGCCTACTTCACCGACGAAACGCGAAGCACGGTGGACGCCTACCACCACTGGGCCGACAGCTGCATTTGGACCTCGACCTATGCCGTCAGCCAGATGATGCGCTATCACGTTACCGCCGAAAGCGAAGCCAAACAGCAAGCGACCCGGGCCGTCGAAACGCTGCTAGACCAAGCCGATATCACGGACGTGCCGGGGTTGATCGCCCGCTACTACGGGCCGCAAGAGGCGACGCACCCCGGCCATGTGAATTGGATTTACGAAGGTGACCAGTGGTGCGACTTGCCGGAGCAGGAGCGGTGCTACCACATCGAGTCTGGACCCTATGCGGGCGACTTTTGGTGGGGCGGCACAAGCCGCGACCAGTACACCGGTTGGCTTTTCGCCATGAGCTACGCCTTTGACCTGCTCGACGACGAAGACCTGCGCGACCGGCTCGCGACCACCGTGGTGAGGGTCCTGCACGAACTGATGGATAATCATTGGCTTATCAAGGACCCCGACGGCCGCCCGACCGACGCCGCACCCAACGTACTGCCCAGCCAGCAACTCGTGTGGTTGACGATCGGCTACCACGTCAGCGGCGATCAACGCATCGCGGCCGAGTTGAAAGAACGGCTGCGAAACGATTTCCGCCTGACGTTGCGGATCATCGGCGTCAACTTCCTGAATCGCTACCTTCAGTACTACGGCAACAACCTGGGCCACATGAACTGGTACACGCTGCTTCGCCTGGCGCGAGTGTATTTCAGCGATGAGGATTACCAATGGTTCCGGGCGTTTTTCAGTGATGTGGAGCACTCGTTCGCCCGCCTGAGCCACAACGCCTGGTTCACGACGGTGTACATGGCCGTTGGTGATTGGGAGCCGATCTCACCGGAAGACCCCTTCGCGATGCAGATGGTCGGCGACCTGGAGGATTTCCGCGACGCGCCGAACTTCCAGTACTTCCTGCCCGACCGAGATCCGGCGACCTACGAACTCGATATCCTTTCCGTATGGATGACCGATTTGGTCGAAGCCTTCCCTTTCCTCGGCGACATCATGGGCGAGCCGGAATACCAAGCGAAATACGCCTTTCCCGTGCCCGAGCAATGTTCCACCGATTTCCTATGGCAGCGGAATCCTTTCCAAATCTACGAATGCGGGCGCGACCGTCCCCAGCGCGTGTATCCCGGCGTTGACTACCTCGTGGCGTACTGGGCCGCCGCCTACCACAAGTTCATCGACAAAGATCTGTAACCGCGCATTTCACGGGTGATCCGATTCCCGCAATTTGCTACACTTCGCCAGTAAAATGAAAGGAGTCGGCTTATGTCGAAACACTTGGTCCGCTTTTTGATTTGTCTGGTACTGGCCCTGCTGATCCTACCCGCACTGGCCTGCGACGACGACGATGACGATGATGATGACAACAATGACAACGACACCGGCGCACCCGGCGATGACGACGATGATGATGACAACGACGATGACAACGATGATGACGACACATCAACGGATGACGACACCTCGACCGACGACGATACGTCTACCGATGACGATACCGCTACCGACGATGACGATGACGACACGGCGCCGCCCGCCGATGACTTCCTAGCCGCTTGGCCTCAAAATCCGAACGAAGCCCAAGACTACGACGAAAATCCCGACGCCGGGACGATGCGTCTTAAGGCGGGCGACTACGATGTTTGGCATCGGCTTTGGCACCAACCCGACAAGGGCGGCACGGTCGAGACGGCCTTCACCGACGGCACGCGCACCGAAATCGACCACCACGGCGGTTGGGGCGACAGCACGATTTGGACCGGCACCTACCTGGCCAGCCAAGCGATGAGGTACTACGTCACCGGCGACGCGCAGGCGAAGGCCAACGCCATTCGTAGCGCCGAAGCGTTGCACGGCTACCTGCACGTCAACGGCGTTACCGGCTTCATTTCCCGCTATTGGGGCAGTCAGGATTACGACAAAACCTACCAGGGCGACGAGTGGTGCGATGCCCAGGGCCGCTGCCACCATGTCGAAAGCGGCGACTACGCCGGTGACTTCTGGTGGGGCGAAACCAGCCGCGACCAATACACCGGCTGGTTCTTCGGCCTGTGCATGACCTACGACCTCGTCGACGACGAGCCGACGCGGCAGATGATCCGCGAGGACATGGTCGAAGTGCTGCACACGTTGATGGATCAAAACTGGATGATTCTCGACGAAGAAGGCGCCCCGACCGACGCAGCGCCGAACGTCATGCCGCCCTTCCGGTTGGCGTGGCTGCTGGTCGGCTATCACATCACCGGCGACGAAACCATTAAGGCAGAACTGCAAAGCTGGCTGCTCAACGGCAACCGACTCGTGCTGCAACTGGCGAGCCTGGGTTGGATGAACCGCTACAGCCAACACTACGGCCTCAACCTCGGCCACACGAACTGGTACGGCATCTTGCGCCTGGGCCGCGCCTACATGAGCGACGACGACTACCAGTTCATGGTCAAACTTTTCGAAGACCAACTGCACAACCACGTGCGCCTACAACACAACGCCTGGTTCAACGGCGTACACATGAGTCAGGGCGACTACGTGCCGAGCAAAGACGACGAAAATCTCGCGCAGCTTATCGAGGATCTGACCGATTTCCGCGACGCGCCCAACGTTCGCTACCACCTGCCCGAGCGCACGTGCGAGCTCGACCCGGTATCGGTGTTCCTCGCCGACTTGATGGATGAATACCCGTTCCTCGCCGACTTGATCGGCAATGTCGAACGACAGTGCGCCGAAGCTTTCACAGTACAGGAACAGTGCACGACCGACTTTCTGTGGCAGCGCAACGCGTGGGAATTCCAGGAATGCGGCAACGACGATCCCGCGTTCGTGAATCCCGGCGCGGATTACCTGGTCGCGTATTGGCTGGCGAGCTACCACAAGTTTGTCGACAAGACATTCTAGGTAGACCGAGATCGCTTGATGCGTCGAGTAAGCCGCGTTCCATGGTTTTTACTGATCGCGGTGCTGCTGTTGGCCTATGCCGCCGGTTGCGATGATGGCGACGACTCGGACGATTTCGTCGACACCGATGGCGACGACGACAACGATACCTGGGACGACGACGCGGGCGAGCCGGAACGCGTTTACTTCATCAAGGACGGGCGAGCGGTCGCCGTACGCGCCGAGGGCGCGGCATGGACGCAGGAAGATACCTATGTCGAGGGCTCCGGTCGCCACGCCTTTCTGCACGGCGAGGCGTTGCCGCAACAAAACACCTTCCACATCGAAGCGCGCCTGATTTTCGACCCGCTCGCAGTCGGCAGCCCGGCGTTTGTCTTCGGCGGTCTTAATCGCTTGGTCTTTCGTGAGCCGCCCGGCCGCATGTCGCTCGTGGGTCCACTGTTTCCGAACGACGAACTCGACCTGGGCGACGTCGTCGCGCCGGTGCGTGAGTCCTTCGTGTTCGCCATGACCGGCGACGGCGAGCGCTGGCGCTTTTTGATCGACGGCCAAGTGGTGTACGACATGCCGGCCGGCGATTCCCCCGGTAGCGTGGGCTTTACGCCTGATGGCGGACGAATCGGCCTGGAGGAATTCTGGCTGGAAGGTGACGTCAAGCGTTTGCCCGACGAGCCCGAGCAGGTCCCGGTGTTCTCACGTTGGGACGGAGGCTACAGCGTTTTCCGCATTCCGGCGTTGGCCGTGACGCTCGAGGGCACGGTGCTCGCGTTTGCCGAAGCGCGGCGCTGGGGTGTCGGCGATACGGGCAATATCGATCTCGTGCTGCGCCGAAGTTTCGACGACGGGCGCACCTGGGAACCGCTGCAACTGGTGGCCGACCGCGGCCTGCACAAGATCGGCGACCCGGCGCCGATCGTCGATCGCGCCACAGGCGCCATTATCCTGTTGCTGACTTCGCACGACCTGCCCTTCAATGAAGTGGCGATTCATAACGGCCGCGCGCCGCGCGAAGTGTGGGTCACCCGCAGCTTCGACGATGGCGCAACGTGGTCGGCGCTCGAAAACATCAGCGAGGCCGCCAAGGCTCCGGATTGGCGCTGGTATGCGACCGGCCCGGGGCACGGCATTCAAATGCGTTCCGGGCGCATGATTCTCGCCTGCGATCACTCCCTCGGCCCGGACCACGCTGATTGGTTTTCGCACGTGATTTATTCCGACGACGGCGGTGATACCTGGCAGCGCGGCGGCACCGTTCCCGGCGGCTACACCAACGAAAGCACCCTCGCGGAGTTGGACGACGGCCGGTTGATGATCAACATGCGCCACTACCGCGATACCGGTCGGCGAGCCGTATCGTTCAGCGATGACGGCGGCATGACGTGGACGACGCCGGAAGACGATCCGGCCTTGATCGAGCCGGTATGTCAGGCCTCGCTGCTGGCGGTGCCCGACCCGCGGGAGCCGGATCGGCAACTACTGGTGTTCGCCAATCCCGCCGCGCGTAAGCGTGCCGCCATGACCCTGCGTCTTAGCCAAGACGGCGGTTCCACGTGGCCGGGTGGTCGTTGGATTCATCTGGGGCCGTCGGCCTATTCGGACCTGGCCCTTTTGTCGGACACGGAGTTCGGCCTGCTCTACGAGCACGGCGAGCGCAAACTTTATGAAGAAATCGTTTTTGTGCGCTTGTCGTTAGGACAGCTCGCGGCAAGCACGATCGCTAGATAATCTTCGGCTTGAAGATGTGAAGCAGGGCCGGCAACAAGAAAAGGTCGCCGATTAACGCCGTCACCATCGTCAGCGCCGAAAGCCACCCGAAATTCTTCGCCGGCATGAATTGGCTGAAGTACAAGAGCGCAAATCCCGCACACAAAATGAGGCTGGTGAACATAATCGATCGGCCGGTGCCCAGGAAAGTCGCAGTGATGGCTTCTTCCAGCGGCTTGCCCGCGCGTCTTTCGGAACGCAGGCGCGCCAGGAAGTGAATTGTGTCGTCAACGGCAATACCCAGCGCAATGGAAAACACGATCACGATGCTCGTGCGCAGCGTGATGCCGAAGAAGCCGAGTGTCGCCATCGTCAATAACAAGGGCAGCAAGTTCGGAATCATCGCCAATCCGCCGAGGCGCAGCGAACGAAAGATGAGGAAAAACACGATGACGATCACGAAGGCCGCCAGCACCAGACTGCGCGTCATGTCGCGCACGAGCCGGTTCACGATATGCCCGGCCATCACCGTTTCACCGACGACCTCGACACGGGCGTCGTCGCCGAACTCGCCTCGCGCGTAGTCGAGCAGTTCTTTTTGCAGCGGGCCGAAGGTGCGGAAACCGCGATCCTTCAGGCGATAGACAACACGCGCCGCGTGATAGTCCGTGGTTACCAAACCTGAAAAATCATCAGGTTCGCCATACAACAACATGTACTGTTTGATGAGCCGCCGCGCCCGCTCCTCGCCGCCTTCGGCTTCGGAAAATTCGGGGATTTTGCGATACGCCGGGTCGCCGCCGTTCATGGCCATGTGCATCAGCTTGATCAGTTCGCTGAAGGATATCGCGTGATCGACCGCCGGTTCGCCGTTATCCAGTTGCCGACCGCGAAGCTTCTGCGTGACACGATCGAGTCGGCGCAGCATATCGGGCCGCAAGAACGCGTCGGGTTCGGCCTCGACCAGCAAATTGAGGTTGAGAACTCCGGACAGATTCTGCTCCAAGAAGGTGTTGGCGATGTACTCCTTCGATTTCGGATTCATCTCGATCATCAGCTTTGCGTCGACGTGGATCATCGTGATACCGACGATCGAGACCGCCGCCAAACCCAGCGATACCGCCGCTACCAAGATTTTGTGCCGGCGCACGAAGCGGTCGTTCCATAGCAGGTAACGGCGGAAAATGTCATCGCCGAAACGGTCGACCGCCCGCCCCGAAAGGGGTTTGAGCTTGAGCAAAATCGCGGTCAGGAAAAGGATCGTCACGATAAAGGCGACCGCCATGCCCACGGCGCTGTAGATGCCGAACATCCGCACCAGGCGCACCCGCATCACCAGCAGCGAAAGGAAACCCACGGCCGTGGTGACGCTCGTCATGAAGATGGCGAGCAACATATGCCGGACGGTGCTTTTGACGGCGGCGTCGCGATCGCGCCCGAGGGCGAGTTCCTCGATGTAGCGACCGGTGAAATGTACTCCGTACGCGGTGCCCATCACCATCAGCAAGGTCGGCAAGGCGATTGTAATGATGTTGATGCTGCCGCCGAACAAGCCCATCAGGCCGAAGGTCCAGATGACGGTCAGCGCGATCACCACGAACATCAAGGCGACGGGCCGAACGTGCCGGTAGAGCAAGAACGTCAAGAAGCCGCACAACACGATGGTCCACGGAATGAAGACGCGGAGATCGTGCTGCATATACTGGACGAAACCGGAACGGATGACCGGCACGCCGCCGATGTGGTAGTCGCCGCCCTCTTTTTCCAGCGCGTCGTCCAGCCGGGTGAAAAAGGCTTTTCTTCCGTCGTCGCTGTTGATTTCGTGTTCCAGGCTGATGACCAGTTGCGTCACGTCGCCCGACAGAGAAATCAAGATGCGGCTCCACAGCGGATCCGTCGTCAGGTGCTTGCGCAGGGCGTCGAAATCGACGCTCTCCGGACGCTTCATGTCCACCAG
Source organism: Candidatus Lernaella stagnicola (assembly GCA_030765525.1). Classification (NCBI taxonomy): domain Bacteria; phylum Candidatus Lernaellota; class Candidatus Lernaellaia; order Candidatus Lernaellales; family Candidatus Lernaellaceae; genus Candidatus Lernaella; species Candidatus Lernaella stagnicola. The sequence goes on along the minus strand of JAVCCK010000035.1, from coordinate 27,615 downwards.
GGGCACCAAGCCGAAGCCATCTTCCGTACCGCGAATCTCCTTGGCCGTGGTGAGCGACATCACGTTTTCGGTGCCGGGGAATTCTTCGATGGCTTTGCTCAAGCGCTCGACGCGCCGCATGCCTTCGGGCGTCAGTAGTTGCGGATCGGCCCAAGCCACGACGACGATGTTGTCATCCCGGCCAAAAAGCTCGCGGAAGCGGTCGGTTGGCTCCACGGCCGGGTCGTCGGTCGTGAACATTTCCGTGATTTCGAAAACGAAGGGCACATCGCGCACAAAGGGCGCCAAGACAAGCGTCACGACAGCCAGGACGCCAATCCAGAGAAGCGGACGCGAGGTCACGACACGGACGAAAAAATCGCGCATTGAGGGTACTCCAACAAGAAGACGCGAGTATGGGGGTCGGTCCTAACCTCGTCAAGTCGCGAGCCGTCGGCGTAGGTAAAAGTCCCGCCGCGGTACCGATGGCGTGTCCCCAAACGGCTTGATTGTGTATATATTCATGCCATGCCCCGCAACGCGAACGCCACCAGCGGGCCGCTGCTGCCCGCGATCTTTCGATTGGCCTGGCCCGCGGCATCGATGATGCTGCTGCAGGGCTTCTACAATTACATCGATACGTATTTCGTGGGGCGGATCGGCCCCGATGCCCTCGGCGGTATCAGCACGGGCGCTTTCGTCCTCTGGATGACCTTCGCGTTTTCGCAACTGGCCAGCGTCGGTATCGGCGCCAAGATCGCGCGCCGCATCGGGGAAAACAATGAGGAAGAGGCCGACCGCACGGCGTTACGCGGCGTAATTTACGCCACCGTGTGGGCGGCGATCATGGGCGGCGTGCTGTATGTCGCGGCTCCTTACCTATTTCAGTGGATGCACACACCGCCGGGCGTGACCGAGCAAGGGTTGGCCTACCTGACACCCTTGATTATGGGCATGCCGCTGATCGCGTTGGCCTTCATGTTCAACTCGATTTTCGCGGCGTCCGGTGATACGCGAACGCCCTTTCTGATCATGCTACTGAGCTTATTGCTGAACGCCGTGTTGGACCCGTTGCTGATTTTCGGTCTGGCGGGTTTTCCGGAATTGGGTATCGCAGGGGCGTCGTGGGCCACGATCATCGCCCGCGGGCTGTGGATACTGCTCGCGTTTCGACGCCTTACTTCATCCCGCAGCCACATCCGCCTACGCACGCACGGTCGACTCGGGTTGGACGTGAACGACATCCTGACAACCGTGCGCATCGGCGCGCCCAAAGCGCTTACCGGCTCTCTTTTTTCCGGTGTGTATATCGCACTGACGCGCATCACTTCGGCGTTCGGCACGCCCAATATCGCGGCGCTCCGAATCGGCCACATTTACGAAGGCATGTCGTTTCTCTCGGCCCTTGGCTTCTCGATCGCCGCCAGCACCCTGGTTGGGCAAAATCTCGGTGCCGGTCAACCACGACGCGCCGCCAAGGCCGCCTGGACCTCAGCGGGGATTGTCGCCTCGTTTACCGCAGCGGTCGGTTTGGTGTTTTATTTGTTCCCGGATCAGCTCGGCTCCGTGTTTTCCCGCGACGGAAACGTGATATCGGCCGCGGCCCTCTACCTGACAATTCTCGCGTTGAGCCAGCCCTTCATGGGCGTGGAAATTGTTCTGGAAGGCAGCTTTGCCGGGGCCGGCAACACCGTGCCACCGATGATCGTTCAGCTTCCCCTAACCCTGATGCGTTATCCGGTCGCGTATGTCCTGGCGTTTCATACGAATCTCGGCGTTGCCGGCGTGTGGTGGGCGATCAGCGGATCGTCAGTCTTGAAATGCGTCGCGTTGGCTTGGTGGTTCGGCCGAGGCCGGTGGGCGAAAACCGTAGTTTAATCAAACAAAACGCTTGACTTATAACACGATATAGATATATAGTCTTGTTGCTATAGGCGGTTGCTCAAAATTAGGGAGTTATTGTGATTAGCTTTGAAACAGCACAACGACGTTCAGAAACATTGAAAGCGTTGGGGCATCCGGTTCGGCTGCGCATCGTGTCCTTGCTAAACGAAGATGAAATGTGCGTCGGCGATATCGCGCAACACCTCGAGGTGGGTAGTGCGATCGTGAGCCAGCAGTTGAAGATCCTACGCCTTTCGGGCCTCGTGAAATCCGACCGCCGAAACGGCCATAGCTATTATTCGCTGGCCATCGACGAACTCTCGACCTTGTTGACATGCTTGCAGAATTGCGACCATCATTAAAAACATTGACGCCCTAGGGGATACACAACGATGAACGATCTCTTTTTCTTCTTGCTACTCATTGGGGCGTATTTCGCGCTGCAATGGTGGATATTGCCCCGGCTGGGGATCTCGACATGAGTGCGTAACGCCTGTGATCTCCCGGGTGGAGACCAAAAAAAGAAACAAACACAAGAAAACCAGGTAACTGGCGAAAAAGAACAGGATACCGCCGATGCCGATGTATGAGTTCCAGTGCGATGATTGTGGGCACGTGTTCGAAAAGCTGCGCCGACTAAGCGATAGCGGCACTCCCCCTTGCCCGCAGTGCGAGTCGGCTCAAACCCAGAAAAAAATCAGCGGTTTCGTCGCTAAAGGCGGCAAATCCGGTTCGAGCCCGGTTACCGCAGCCCCAAGAGGCTTCACCTGAGCTGGAGGTTGCTGATCCCCAGTTTGGGGTTCAAAACGTCCTTCGCAACTGTTTTTACAAGATAATCTCTTGCCATCGTCCGTCATTTGTTGTAAGGGTAAGGCATACTTCCCGGTATTTTTTTGTGTGGGAGGGTCATTTTTTACTTGACTGCCTGATCGGAATCTCCATAATAGGAATGTCCAAGTTTGAAAGGTTCCATCTCGGCGAACATGAGACTGGACATCGTCGAAAGAACGAGGGGACGATGACAACTACGGATGACCACATCAAAAAGCAAGCGTTCCAAAACTACTTGCGCTTCGGCAAGGTGCGGCAGTATCTGGATGCCGTCTATTTCGCACAGAGAAAGCTAACCCGCGAGGTCAAGAGGCTCACGGGGATCAGCCTGCGCGAAGTGAAATTTCTTCTACAAGTGGAAGTCAATCCCGGCTGCAGCTTGGTCAGTGTCCAAAAACACCAGCTACTGCCCAGTTCCACCGCAGCGTGGTTGGCCGACAACTTGGTGAAAAAGGGGCTTATGCTCCGGCGGCAAAATCCGAACAATCGGCGTGAGGTCATTCTCGAATTGTCGCCGGCCGGGCATGCCCTTTTGGGACGCATACAAGATCAGTTTCTCACCCCTGACGTGGAAGAGCGTTTGAACACGACTCCCGATCAGGCCGTGATCAATATCGAGAAATCATTGGCGACGTTGTGCGAGTTGTACGGCGTCGAATCGAAATAATCGCGTAAGTTCTTTCTCATATAGTAAAAAAATCGTGTCGGCGCAGCGCCGATGCGGTTTGATGGAAACGGCGCGCTTCGTTGTCCTACATCCGCGATTCTCCATCGCGCGGAGCGCGCCACATAAAACCGGTGGAAGGGATGCGTCCTACCAAGCCCTATTCAGTCCGACCCTCCCATCTATATCCTGCATAACAAAAGGTTGCACCTGGTTGGTCCGCCCTTCCGCCGTATTTTTCCATTTTCTTGAAAGAATCGACGGGTCACGTTTACGTGATCCGCCTTTTTTATGACGCGTCCTGGGACGCCGCCCGCAGTTCGGGAAAAGCTTCGGCGAGGTCGATCACGAACACGCCGCCCGCCGACGTGACTAGTACCCGGCCGGGTCCATTGGCGGCCACCGAGGTAAGACGGCGCCCGACCCGCAGACGGCCGATTTCACGCTCGCCGTCACCGTCAACAACCACCAACTCCCCGGCGAAATACCGCCCGACAACGACACTGCCCGTCTGTTCATCCCAATGCACGGCAGAGCCGCCTAAGCCTATATCAACCGTTTTCGCGTCTTGCAGATTCGCGGCTTCGAAGATGCGCAACCGAGTGTCGAGAATGCTGGTCGCGAACAGCCTTCTTCCCTCTTTGTCGAACGCCAAATGATGCCGCACGCCCCAAAACGGCAGCGTGCCGGTTATGTCGTTTTTGGTGTGTAACAAACGCACCGCCCCATTCGCCGCGGCGACGAACAGCCCGCCGCGTCCGTCCGGAATGATATCCGGCCACGGCCCCACGTCCCATTGATCGATAATCTTGGCGTTGTACCGATCGAGGAACGCGACGTGTCCGCTTCGCGTGGCGGCGTACACACCTTCGGCCGCCACCCGGGCGGTGCCGCCCTCACCCGGCAACTGCGCCTGCGCGGTGATCGCCATCGCTTCGTTCGCCAAGACGAAAACCGTGCCCTCGCGATTGATCAGGTAGGCGCGCCGCCGTTCAGGGTCGACGGCAAGATTGTCACCCGCGGCGCCAACGGGTATTTCCCTTAGCCGGGAAGGTTCAAGCAAATGCACGCCATTGTCGCCGCCGAATACCAATCGGTCGGCCAAGGTCGTCATCGTCCACCGCACGTCGGTGCCGATCGTGCCGCGCAAATACGCCGGCCGGTTCCGCCAAATGAGTATCGGCGTAACGCCGTCGCGATTGATCAAGTGCTCGATGTCGTAATCCGGCCCGCGCAAGAACACGTGGTTTACCGCCGTGGAAAACCAAACCGTCAAGAAGATGGTGAACAACAGCGCGCCGACCGTCCGCAAGCGTTGGGCAAAACCCGCTGCAAGCCACACCAACACCGAGGGTACGAGGACCGCCGTCGCGGCCGCCAAGGAAGTTTCCGCCGCCCTCGCCGCCCATAAACCGAGAGCGGCCATCGCAAGCGACGAGACCAATGTTGCCGCGACATCGTGTCTCGTCAGCGCCAGAAGGCCCAGCCATCCGACACCCAACGCACCGAGAACCGCCCACCACGGCGAATGCAACGCGGCGAATCCCCATTGCCCGAAAGCCATGATTCCGACGACCAAGGCGTAGAGGGCGACTGCCACGCGGGCCGTGCGCGGGAATCGGGCGGCGAACCAGCCGTACGCGGCCGTCGCCAAGCCGAGCGCCACGGCCAGCGCGATCCAACCCAGCCAGCCGATAACCGGCCGTATTACGGACCACAACACGCCGTGCACCAACACGCCGAGAATGGAATCTAAAACGCGCCGCCAGTAGTTCGCTATCATGATATTGAAAGTTTAAGGATTGGGAATCTTTTCGAGAAGCCCTTTCGCCAGCTTTTTATCCGCCGCCAACTCGCGCTCGAATCCCGGTTCGGGTGACAGCGCCAACACGCGCAACAAAACACCGCGCGCTTCCTCGTATTGTTTCTCAGCAACCAGCACCTCGCCCAGGCTTACGAGGGTTAGCGAATAGTTCGGCGCGAGCTTTAAACTAACCCGCAACCGCTTAATCGCTTCCTCATTCGAACCCACCGGACTTTTGTAGGCCAGCATCCCCAAGATACGATCGGGGCCGCCATAATAGAACGACGCGTCAAGTTTTCGGCAGGTTTTCAAATGCTGGAGGATTTCATTCTTGCGTTTCATTTTTGCGACGACACCCTTGTCCTGAAGGCTCTTTGCGAGGTTGGCTACGTACCAGTAATGGCTGCCGACGCTATTGAGGTCGATCTCCCACCCACGTTTCGCGGCTGTCGCGCCTTTCAGAAACACATCCTTGCGCTGCTTGCCTTCTGTGAATCGACCGAGAAAATAGTAGCCGCGCGCCGCTTTGTAGTACCCCTCCGCGCTACCGGCCTCGCCCGCCTTGGTAAAGAACTCAATGGCCCGGCGTACGTTCTCATCCGAGGCCGAGCGTTGGAGCCACGCGGCCTCGCCTTGAGCGAGCAACGCATCCGTGTCCGCGGCTAAGGCGGACCACGCGAACACAAGAAGCAAAACGACGATCAACGCTCCGCATCGTAGTCGGGTCATGCCGCTTCATCCTCCGCTTTCTTTGTTATCTGCCGCTCTATTTTCTGGATGGAATCCCGTGCGTGCTGGAGCATTTGTTTGTTTTCGGAACGATAGCGCCACGGAACGAACATGATCCGCAGGAGTGGATTGCTGTTGAACAACACAAATTTCCGCAGAGCGGCCCGTGCCGTCTCCGTTCCGACGGTGGACAGGGCCTTGAGCGCAGCCAGGCGCAGGCTGTTGTCGTCGCGGTAGATTTTTCCCAGATTGCCGCCGTACCGAATGCTCGCCGCGCCAATGAGTACTTGCTCGGCGTGAGTGTCGCCGACCCGACCCAGTGTCTTGACGATCTGCGCGCGGAGGTCGGGCTCGGCATAAAACAGGTCGATGAGCGCCGGCACATCGTCGGGGCCGCCCAACTGACCAATCACAGTGACCGCAGCTTCACGAACCCGTTTGTCGCTGTCGCCCAATCGCATTTTGGACAACATCCGCCCTTCGTTCTCGTCCAAGCGGGTCATGACCGTGACGGATTCGGCGCGCAGTCTTCCGTCGTTGTCGTCGGAGATGCGGCGGATCAAATCGACATCGCGCTTGCTGCCGATTTTCGCGATCAGGTCCATCGCGTTACGCGCCACGAAAAAGCCGTCGTCCGTAAGCTTCCCGTTGGTGTCGCGCGCAAACTCTTCAATCTCGCCCAGCTTCTTGAGTTTCATCGCGCAAACCAGCAGGCTCTTCTCGCCCATGGCGGTCAGAATCTGGAAGGCGCGGTTGCGCAAGCTGCGAGATGGATGCGTGAAAGCGTCCAGCAACCCTTCCACGACCGACTCGGTGGCTAGGGTTTCGAGAATCTTCATCGCGTTGTCGACGACGGACATGCTGTCGCCGTCCAATTCGCGAATTAACGCCTGCACGACCTCCTCGGTGGAGATCGCCGTTTTCATCGTGGCGCTTAATTCGCTGACCGCTCTGGCGAAATCATCGCGCTTTTCGGCCGGCAGGTTTTCGTAGTAGTTGACCATGTTGTTGACCGAGCGCAGCACTTTGATCACCGGCGGGTATTTCTTACTGAGCACCATAAAGCGCGAAATCATCGCCAACGCCTCAAACAAACGAGTGATCACCTCAATTTCGCGTTCGCCTTTGCGCAAACGCTCAACCAGGCAGTCGACGATCTGCATCAAACTCGTTTCTTTGTTGCGACTAATCGCCAGCTCGGCCATTTTCTCCAAATCGGAGACGGTGTTGATGCGGGTCTCGGCCGCCCCCTTGCCAAGAATGTTGACCAAATGGTCGATCATCTTGCGGGCCGAAGACCAGTTGATTTCGTCGCGCACGCCTTCCTTGGAAAACACTGCCACTTCGGCCAGTTTCGGATCCAAAGCCATAATCATTTGCGCCAGTGTGCGCTTGACGCCCTTGTCTTGTCGCAGCGCTGCGGAAATCAAATTCTTGATCATCGCGCCCAGTTCGGTCGGGCTGAGTTGCTGAATGCTGCCTTCGGCCAGTTTGTCGAGCACCTTGCCGAACACGACGTTTACCAACATCTTTTCTTCGGACGCGATGTTTTCGGCTTCCTCTTCCTCGTCTTCACCCAAAATGCCGTACGTAAACTGGTCGACGATGACGTGGCCGACGCCCTTGCTTTCCAGGATGCGCTTGACGCCGCCGGCTTTCTTGATTTGCGCGTCGGTTTGCGCAAACACCATGAGCAACGCCCGCACTTCTTCCAACGAAATACCGAGTTTAAGCGTTAGCGAGTTGACGTTGCGTTCTTCCAAGGCTTGCGTGAAATCCAGTATGAATTTTTCCTTGCGCTTGATTTTCACGTCTTCGATCAAAATATCGCCGCCGACGCGGCTTAAGGTAAGGCCGTCGCGGCCCTGCATCGCGTCTTCGATCGTGCCCAACATCGCCTGCAATGCGGCCGAAACTGACGGGTGGTCGGCGCTTTGATACATCTGCGTGGTGCGCAGCAACAGATTCAGGCGTTTGATGATGTTGGTGCCCATGCGCACCATCACCGCGTCCGAGAGACGCGCTTCGCCCGCGCCGCCCGCGCCCGATGAGGTCAGAATGGTTCCTTTTTGGTATTGATCGATGAGCGACTCGGTCAGCAGCATTTCGTAAACGACTTCATCACGGGTTTGGAAATCGGCTTCCTTCAACTGTTCGATCAGCATGTTCCAATACGCCCGCCCGTAATCGTTGAGGTCGAAACGCATCTTTCTTTCGGGCAAGGTCGGACTTTCCAGAATGCGAAGCACCAATTGCGGTGCCGTAATTCGCATCTCCGGTAAGCCCTCTTCCTTCGCCTGACCGCGAACCAGAAAAATGAGTTGCAGCATCATCGCTGCTTTGGCTTTAAGCGTTCTTACGAGTTTTGCGTCAAGTTGCTCGATCTGCTCATGCACCTTCAGAAGTTCTTTATACTTATCCGAAGCACGCAGCGTGAAGTGGAGCTGGGAAATCGCTTTTTTGCCGAACGCCTTTTCAAGTAACGGCAAATCTAGAAAAACCAGAAACGCCTTGGCAAAGCTTAAGTCGTCGACGGCGCGTCGGGATATATCCAACCAGTAATCAGTCGCCTGACGAATCGAGATTTGAGACAAGGCATTGTTGAGAATCTCTGCTTGCTTGCTCGGCTCCGATGCTGTGGCCACTGAGTTAATGACCCTGCGAAGATCCAGAGTTTCACCCGCCATCGTCGCCTCCTTAAAGGAACGAGAAGTCGTCACACCACTATCTCTATCTATCGAACTCTTTTATTTTACTAGATTTTCCCGCACAGCGCTGATGGTAAATGCCCACATCTTATCCTGTCAACTCAAAGTTACGATTTCTAGTATCTATCAAGTTTGTCGCCGAGGAGCAATCGCTGATGCCTCCCACGACCATATTTTTGATTTACAAAGCAAGTCCGCGGTGTTACACCTTTCTCTTATCGGCAGTCGCGAAAATCGCTTTGTAAAAAGGAGGTTGCGGCTGATTTGTTGACCGCTTTTGAAGTTCTATCCGCTATTACCGGCGGATTTTTGAGCCTCGGGATATTGGAACGTTTCAGCCACTACCGGTGGTTGTCACGCATTCCGAAGCGGATCCACGTGGCCGGAACCCGCGGAAAATCCAGCGTGACCCGCCTACTTGCCGCCGGGCTGCGCGAGGCCGGCACCATCACCGCCGCGAAAACCACCGGAACTCTGGCCCGCATGATTTTGCCCGACGGCGAGGAAATCCCCGTTTTTCGCCCGTCCGGCCCGAACATTATCGAACAAAAGCGCATCATCGCCGCCGCCGCGGAAATGGGTTGCGAAGCGTTGGTGATCGAATGCATGGCGCTGCAGCCCGAGTTACATTGGATCAGCGAGAACAAGCTCGTGCGCGCCACCCACGCCGTGATCACCAACTGCCGCGCCGATCACCTCGACGTGATGGGACCGACCGAGGCCGACGTGGCTAGGACCTTGGCGGGCATCCTTCCGGCCGGAGGCGTCGCGTTCACCGCTGAGCAGCGCCATTACGACATTCTGGAAATGGCCGCGCGCGACCGAGGCACCGAGTTGATCGCCACGACCCGGCAGGACGTGGCCGCCGTGACGCAGGCCGAACTCGACCGCTTCCTGTATACCGAACACGCTGAAAATGTCGCCCTTTGCCTCAAAGTGCTCGAGCATTTCGGAGTGGATCGCGACACCGCCATGCGTGGGATGTGGAAAGCCCAGCCGGACCCCGGCGCCATGTCGGTGTACGTAGTTGACTTCTTCGGACGCCAAATTTATTTCGCCAACGGTTTCGCGGCTAACGACCCCGAATCCACCGAGCGCGTCTGGAATATGGCCCGCGCCCGGCACCCCGACCTCGATCGGGTGATCGCCGTGTTTAACATGCGGGCCGACCGGCCTTCACGCACCGCGCAAATGGTACAAGACGCCACATTCTGGCACGATGCCGACTCGGTGCTGCTCATGGGGACCGGTGCCTACCACTTCGCGAGTTTGGCGAGCAAGCGCAATATCGGCCCTCGCCGCTTCGTATTCGTCGACCAAATGGGCGTCGACGAAGTGTTTGAGAGCATCGTCGAAGTGTGTGGTAGATCGGCGCTCGTGATCGGCATGGGCAATATTGGCGGGCCGGGCTTGCCGCTGGTTCGTTACTTCAAAAATCGGGCCGTATTGGGAGGCGCCGCATGACTGAATTGCTGTCACTCTCGGTGGGAATCGGCCTTGTCGTCGGGATGTTGTTTACCGAATTGTTCGGGATAGCGTCCGGCGGCTTGATCGTTCCCGGTTATGTCGCTTTGTATCTCAACAGCCCGTGGGATGTGGCGATCACCGTCGCGGTCGCCCTGGCCACCTTCGGCATCGTGCGCGCCCTCACCTCGTTCATGATCATCTACGGTCGACGGCGTTCGGCGCTGATGATTCTGATCGGCTATCTGCTGGGCATGGCCGTGCGCCAGTGGCTGCAACTGCCGATGGAAGAATTCACCGTCATCGGCTTCGTTATTCCGGGGCTGATCGCTATTTGGATGGATCGCCAAGGGGTGCTGCAAACGATGGCTTCGATGCTCATCGTGGCTTCCTGCGTGCGCCTCATCTTGATCCTCACCGCCGGTCCGGAGCTACTTACATGAAGAGGCTGTATTGGCGACCGCAACGCGTTTCGGTGCGGGCATTATTCTTGATCGCGGTTGTCGCCTTGGCCGGCTTGCTGCTCGTGGAAAAAAACCGCATCCAACAGGAACAGCCGTTCTTCAAAGAAAAAGTCCAGGCCGCGCGTATTGCGATGGACTCTTTCAAAGCGTTGAAAATCGAAGCCAAGCGGCGTGGCGTGCAACTCGATCCCGATGCCGATCCAACCGATTCTTATCTCATCGGACAGTTGCTTTCATCGGTCACCACCAACCCCGGCCATCTACCGGCTAAGCAGACGACCATCAATCCGAATTTCGCGGCGCTGATCGTCCATTTTTTGCGTCGGGGCGACGTGGAATCGGGCGACTTGGTCGCCGTGGGAATGTCCGGCTCTTACCCCGCTCTGAACCTCTGCGTCCACGCGGCGTTACAGGCGATCGATCTTGAGGCCATCATTATCAGCAGCACCGGTTCTTCCCAATGGGGCGCCAATAATCCCAAATTCCTATGGCCCGATATGGAAAAATACTTGTTCAAGGAGGGCGTGTTCAAGTACCGCTCTGCAGCTATTTCCCGCGGCGGCCTCGAAGACCGTGGCCTGGGTCTTTCCAAAGCGGGGCGGCGCGTGGTGGATCGCGCCATAGACCGCAGCGGCCTTTACCCGATTCGTACCGACAGCTACCAGGAGAGCGTGAGCGAGCGCATGGATATTTACCGCGAGTGGGCCGCCGGCCGTGAGATCAAGGCGTATATCAACGTCGGCGGCGGCACGGCTTCGGTCGGCGCGCGATTGGGCCGCAAGCTCTTCCACGCCGGCTTGAACCGCACCGCGCCTTCGGGCGTATCCCGTGTCGATTCGGTCATGGGCAACTTCATTCTCAAAGGTGTTCCCGTCGTCCATTTGCTGAATATCGAACGCCTTGCCACGCGTTACGGCCTACCGCTGACGCCCAAGGAAATCCCCCCGGTGGGTCAGGGCAAAATATTCGTTCGGGAAGTGCACAATACGAAACTGGCCATCGGCTTTCTCGCCTTGATCGTCTTGATGCTCTTCGCTTTTGTTCGCCTGGATTGGGGATACCGCATCTTCAACGCCGGCCGCAAGGAAAAGGCCGACGTTCGACCGGAAAAAATGGTCTGATACCCTTCCTACAGTTTGATAACGCGTTGCGTCATGTGTATAGTATCTGCAACACGCATGGACTCAATGGAGGGCATTTCGCCGCATGCCGAAAAAACGACTACGACTCTTTTCTCTCCTGGATGGCGGCGATCCGATCCACGTGGATTTCAGCGAAAGCGAACTCGTCGACCAACTCGGCGGCGAGAAAACCAGTTTGCTGTTTATGGGGCACTTCGAAAAGAAACGCACGCTGAAAGCGTTCGAACGCTTCGGCATCTTGGAACGACTGCGCGAATTGGGCTACCTCGACATTCACCTTGAATTTCACGCCCGCGGCCCTCGAGAGCACTTTATGCGCATCTACGACACCACCGACGGTGAACCGGCGCTGCTGGGCGAAGTCGTTTTGCGCGAAGGGCGGTACATCACCCACGAGCAGTTTGTCGATGGTTTCAAGCTTCCCCATCTCGACGTGCTGGCCATCGAGTGGATCCTGATGCAACACTTCAAAGGCGTGTTCCCGGAAGGCCGATCCCGCCTGCCCGGCCAACAGCATCCGGGTCTTGGCGTCGGCAGCCGCGTCCAGGAACTACTCACGTGGGTCGCGACACTGCTGGAAAAAGACGCCCTCATGAATATCCCGGAATACTTCCACAACGCCGTTTTCTACGACCGCTGGTTCAAGTTCATCGACCCGGCCGCCCACGGCGCCATGCTCGCCATCAACGAGCAACTCGCCGCGCAGGGTTACGACCTGGCAGCGATCTCCTTCGCTGTGTATCTCGACTGTTTGGTCGACAGCCACACGGGCGAAAACTACAAATGGGAAACCTCCGAAATGATGCTGCCGCAAACCCAAGAAGGTCGCAACTATTTCGCCCAACCCGATTACTCGCGGCAGCTCGACGAGGCGCGCGCCTCCATGAGCATCACGATCGACCGCCCCCGTTTCGAGCGCAAAATGTGCGAACACGATCCGAACTGTGAAGGTTAATTCATGCAATACGAAGGCATCGTCATCCGGCCGCCCAGTGAAGCCCGCTCCCTGATCTTGCAGGCCACGTTCGGCTGTAGCCACAACAAGTGCACTTTCTGCCCAACCTACAAAGGAGCACGTTTCCGCATCAAAGACGAAGCGAGGCTCTTTGCCGAAATCGACGAAATGGCGGCGCTGCGGTCGTGGCGGCGCGTGTTTCTGGCCGACGGCGACGCGTTGATCATTCCGCAGGCCCGCTTGGTGCGCATTCTGGAAAAACTGCGCGAAAGCCTCCCGGGTTGCGAGCGTGTCGGTATTTACGGCAACGCCAAGAGCATCGAGAAAAAAAGCGTGGAAGAATTACGGGAGCTGCGGGAACTCGGCCTGGGAATCATCTACTTCGGGCTCGAGTCCGGCGACGACGCCACGTTGGAGTTCATCTGCAAAGGACGCACCGGCGAGCAGATGATCGCCGCCGGCCGCCACGTGAAAGAGTCAGGCATCGCGCTGTCGATCACCGTGTTGCTCGGCATTTCGCCGGGCCGCCCCCGCGAGCACGCCATTGCGACCGGCCGCGTGCTGTCGGCCATCGACCCGGAATTCGCCGGCGCCCTGACGGTCATGGTAGTGCCCGGCACGCCGCTGTGGGAACTGCAGGAGAAAAAGGAGTGGCAACTGCCCGACGAATTCGTCGGCTTGGAAGAACTGGCGCTGATGCTCGAACACACGCACATGAGCGATGGTCTGTTCATGAGCAACCACGCCAGCAACTACGTGCCGCTTAAAGTGCGCATGCCCGAAGACAAGGACGACGCGGTACGCCGCCTGCGCGACATTCTCGAAAGCCGCGACCGCAGCGCGCTCAAACCGGAACAATTCCGCGCGCTATAAACCGGGCAGATCCGGTATCGCGTGACACTGTCCACACGAAACGCCCGACCACCCCCCGCGTAGATCGGCGCCGTGGCACTCGCGGCAGCTTGCGCCCCCTTCGCTTAACGCGAACACGCCGTGCTGGGTGGCGAGCACGAAATCCTCCCCGTGCGGATAGACGTTGTCCGACTCCGCGGGCGGCTGCCCCGGCGGCGCTTCGTCTTGGGGCGTCGCGCACGCCCACAGCCATAAGCCGGACACCACGAGCAACGCGGCAAAGAGCGCGCTGGAAATCGTGCGGCGGCTGTTTATCATTCCGGCCTCATTTTCCGTGACACTTCTTGCACATGCGATCGGAAGTGTTTTTGCCGGGCGAATTCCAACCGGGCGGGTGCGGGTTGCGACCGCCGGATGCCTGATGGCAATCCAGGCAGTACCCCGGCCCCTTGGCGTGGTGGCAGGTGGCGCACGAAACGATGTCCCGCCGCGCCTGCTCGCCGTGAAAGTGCGAACTGCCCGGCGACATCCAGCCGCCCGGGTGGCGAATGTGCGACTTGCCCGACCGTGCCGAGACGCGTTCGCGATCATGACAGCTTCGACAATCCGACTGCCCGTGGCACTTGACGCACTTGGCGCGTTCGGTCCGCCCTTCGATATGGTGTTTCGTGAGCCAGTCGCCGCGGTGGATGAATTTTCGCCGCACTTGCTCGGGAAACTTCACGCTGGGTTTGAGCCCCGGTTTCTTGGCGTGGCAATCGTTGCAGTACGCTTCGCGATGACATTGCATGCACACGCGGGGCGAGCGCATCGCCATGGCGCCGTGTTCCGCCGGGAAATTGTTGTCGTGGGTGAAGCCCTGCAAGCGGTACAAACGCTCGCGGGACATCCGACGATGGCATTTCGCGCACAACAGTTTGTGCAGGTCGGAAGCGTGGCATTCGCCGCAACGTGAATGCCCGCCGTTGGATACGGGCTTGATATCAAGCGCGTCGCCGTGACATGCGATGCACGGTTTTTTGTGTTGCGCCGGAAACTCATGCGTGAAATTCGTAATGCGTTCTTTTTTCGTGTCGGATTTCGCGGCGTCGGACCGCGTGTGACACTGTTTGCATCGGCCGGTTACGTCGTGACACTGGCCGCACACGGCGTGATCGGGCCGTTTCCGAAATACGCCGGTATCGCTCAACGTGGCCGCGTGACACGACTCGCACGCCACATTCGCCCGTCGGTGCCGTTCGTGGCTGAAGATGATTTCGTCTCGGGACGTGGCGTGCAGCGCAACCTGACAGACAAGCGCCAGCGCCACCGCCAGCCAAATCGCGTGGAAGGTCTTAGCGCGCGACATCAGTGCACCGCCCCGCGCCGCATGTCGCCGAAGCGGTACGTGAGTTTCAACAAGCCGCGCACATCTTGCGCGTAGTAAGGGCTGATGCGGTACATTCCCGAGCCTTGCAGCGCCACCTCTTTTGAAACGTCCCAGCCGAGGCTGCCGATGCTGTCGAAGCCCTGATCGACGCCGTACATCTCTTCATCGAGCCGGTAGTGGATCAAATCCAGCGAGATTTGCAGCACGCGGAGGACTCGTTGCACGGCGTACGCGCGGGTTTCGAAATAGCCGCGGTCGCCGCCGCGCAGGCGATGCACACCCAGGCTGGCCGAGTTATCGCGGCGCTCGCCCCACACGACGCCGAACGATCCACCGTAGCGGTCGGCCGGGTCGTCGTGGTCGTACACGTAACGATTGTACTCGGCCGCGAGGTTGAAGTGAGAAGCCAGCAGGACGCTGGTCTCACCCGATAATTTGTCGATGGAGTCGTACGAAAAGATCGAGAACCACGAGCCCATACCCAGAAAGGCGGACGGCATTTCGCGCTCGTAGCGGCCCAGGATTTTCATGTCCATCATCGGCCGCACGATTAACAGCGCATCGACGTCGTACCAGGATCCGAAAAGGAAATCGTAATAACCGTGGCTTAACAATTCCGCGTGCGGTACCGGCCACACGCCGAAATCGCCGCCGAAAATCAACCGATCACTCTCGCCCTTTTCCCAGAGCGCCGCGGTCGATGCGCCGAATTCGAAATACCGGCGCCATCCCGCATGCAGGCGTGCTCCCGCGCCGTAGTCGCCGTCGCGTTCTCCGACCTCGCTATACACCGGTACGCCGCCGAAGCCCTCCAAGCCAAGATACTCGATAGGGCGGAAATCGACGGCAAGGCTGTCAATCGCTTCGGCCGCCGGCCCGATATTGATGTAACGGCGACCCAGCGTCATGTCGAGACGATTGCCTTCATCGCGCCACCGCAAGAAGGCCGAGGTCACCTGCGCATCGCCCACGGCGTTGTCGTCTTCGTCGAGCTTGTCGGCCGCGTCAGCGCGTCCCCAGCCCGCGAAATACACGTCCAGCCGCTCCGTTCCCAAATTCAAGGCGCTGAAATCCAGATACTCGTACAGCGCCACATACGAACGCTGTTCGTCCTGAATGTAATCGGAAAAAAGGTAGGGAACCGTCGTGGAGGTGCCGGCAATGTTTGGCTCGGCCGCAACCGCATAGCCCGCCATCGCGACGATCATCGCCGCCAAGTAAAGCCAGCGCCCGCGAGAGAACGGTTTCACTTTACACGCTTCCCCGGATCGACTCTTAAATTCGTACACGTTGTAGGTGGTATTAACATTGCGATCATCGACCGCGTTGGCAACCTCGATTACTTATCGAGAAGCGGGTGCGATTGCCTCAGAAGTACGAACGGAAAAGCACGAAAGGTTCCGCTGCCTCCAAGCCGACACGGCTTCCCCAGTAACGCGCGGCCGCCCGCAGGGCTTCGGCCGAACGCGGGTGCGGCCATGCTCTTTTCTCGCTCGCATACGCGTCCATCGCTGCGATTTTCTGGTCCAATGTTTCCGTGATATCCGCGAACACATTCGGCACAAAGGCGGGCGCCGATTCCGCCGCGCCCCAACCGGTACTGGACGCAATCTCCACGCCGTAAAGAGCCACCGGTTTGGTGTGCGGCAGCGGGCGAAAAGCCGTCATGACCGCGTCGTGAACGTAGCGGTGATCGATGTTGAGATCTGACGGATGGTGCGTGAACACGACATCGGGCTCAAAAGACAAGCCGTGCGCCTCCACAGCTTTGATGAGATCCAACCGGTCGCGCGCATCGAAGCGGTTGTCGGGAAACTCCAGGTGGAATACGTCGTCGACGCCAAGAATTTTCGCGGCCTGCCGCAGGTGCACGTCGAGCTCTGCCACTTGGGTTTGGTCGGCATCCTCGCGGCTGGTCACGCCCTCGCCGCACACAATAAACCGCACCTCTACACCTTGCCGCCGCAAGCGGGCCACGGTGCCGCCGCAACCGAGCACTTCGTCGTCGGGATGGGCGACAACCACTAGCGCTTTCTGCATCGTCTCTACCTCCTGAATGCCGTGACGACCTTGCGCACCGCCGCGATCACGTCGCCGCGGTCGTCATCGGTCATGTCGGCAAATAGCGGCAACGAAATCTCCCGCGCGAAGAACTCTTCGGCGCCCGGCGTGTCGGCCGGGTCGTATCCGCGCTGCCGGTAATAGGGGTGTCGCGGCACCGGGATATAGTGCACTTGAACTCCGATGCCCTCGGCCCGCAGGCCCGCGAAAAGCGTTTTCTTGTCGCAGGATAACGCGTCCATATCGAACAGCGACGGATACAAGTGGTAGGCGCACAAGAAGTCGTCTTGTTGCGGCAACACCGTCACCTCAGGTAGGTCGGCCAACTCCGTGTCGTAACGCGCGGCATGAAACAACCGCGCCGATAGAAATTGGTCCAGCCGCCGCAACTGGTTTAGGCCCAACGCGCACTGGATGTCCGTGATGCGATAGTTGTAGCCAAGCGCGCGCATCTCGTTGTGCCAGCCCCCTTCGCGCCGCACCGCCGCCTCGTCGCGCACGATGCCGTGGTTGCGAAACAGCCGCAGCCGCTCGGCGTACTGCGCGTCGTCGGTCACCACCATGCCGCCCTCGCCGGTCGTGATGTGTTTGACAGGATGGAAACTGAAACACGCCATGTCGCCTAATCGCCCCGCGGGAGTGCCGCGATACATCGCGCCGAGGGCATGACACGCGTCCTCAATAATCGTGATATCCCGGCCGTCGATCACTTCCGCAAGCGCGTCCATGTCGACCGGCCGCCCCGCGTAATGCACGGGGATAACCGTTCGGGTGCGCGGCGAGAGTACGCGCGCGATATCGGCCGGATCCAGCAAGCCGGTTCGGGCGTCGACGTCGACGAATACCGGCTTCGCACCGACGAAAAGCGCCGCGTTGGCCGTTGCCGCGAACGTCATCGCCGGCACAATGACTTCGTCCTCCGGTCCCAATCCCGCTGCGAAACAAGCGCTATGCAACGCCGCGGTGCCGCTGGAAAAGGCGACCGCGTATCTCGCTCCGAGGGCATCGGCGAAGGCATCCTCAAACCTGGCCACGGCGGGCCCCTGGGTCAGCCAATCCCCCTGAAACACCCGCGCCACGGCCTGGAGATCCGACTCGTCCAGCGATTGCCGTCCGTAGGGCAAAAGCGTTTTCCGCACCGGCATTCCGCCGTTCAGAGCCAGCGATTTCGCCACCGTCGTTCCCTCCGTTTGCAGCCATGATGACATAGGTACGCGAAAAACTCACCCGCATAAGCGATACGGCGGCGCGCGGCGATCCGCAACAACGAAGAAGCGATGTTCGACGGATGTTTTACGAGGCGTCGTAATCGTGTTGAGGAAAGTCATCGGTCCCGCGCCGGATCAAATGCCGGGAACCGCGCGTTCGCAATCTGTGAAAGTAAGGGAGCTCGAGAATTCGTATTTGCGGGTTTCTAGCGCGGCGTTTCCTCGCTTTCGGCCGACCGTTCGGTCGGCAATTCATCTTCCTCGGTTTGGATCGCTTCTTGGTACGCAACCTGCAAATTTACGCCCTTCAAATCCACGCCGGCCAGGTTCGTGCCGATGAGCATGGCTTTGGCAAATTCGCAACCCTGCAACGTAGAGCGGGCCATATTGCAGGCGACGAGCCGCGATTGCGAAAAATCGCTGCCGGTCAAATCAAGTTCGGCCAGATAGGCGCAATTGAGATTGGCGCTCACGAACTTCGCATTCTGAACTTGGCAGTTCTGAATTGTCACCAGGGCCATGACGCATTTACTGAAATCGCAGCCGCTAAAATCGCCGCCGTCCAACAACGCATGCCGCATCCGCGCGGCGGCAAACGTCGACTCACGGCAGTTGCACCGCAACAGAGCCGCTCGCTCGAATTGTGCTTTGTCAAATTTCGCGCCGGTCATTTCGCATTCCTCGAAAATCGCGCCGGCGCCTCGCGCACCGGTAAAAATCGCGCCGGTAAGCTGGCAGTGGCTGAAGCAAGCCCGAGTAACGACGACGCCTTCGAAATTGGCCTCATCCAATACGCAATGGTGGAATTGGGTCATGTGCAAAACGCTGCCGTGGAAGCTGACGCCATTTAGGTCCAGTTTCTCCAGAAACAGGCCGCTCAGGTCGACTTTCCGGAGCGATTTTTCGCTCTCCAGATGCGCCTTGACGTCATCCTTCGTCAGTTTCGGAATTGACATTGTCATGGTCCCTAAAGGGCATCACGTTAACCTCGTTCTCGTTGTTGGAAAGCGAAGCGAAGGTGATTGGTTTGCGCACCACCATTGTCGCCAACTGAATATTGATGTCGACGTTGGGGAATATTTGGTTGTTGACGTGCAAGTAGCTTTTCCTGTGGGCATAAACGCTGCGGTACAGTTCCACTAACTCCAGAATGCCGTAGCGTGCGTTTTCGCGCAAGGCAGTCAGAAGATCCAGCAATCGCGTGTATATTTCCTGTCGTCGCTCATCAAGTTGCACGCCCTTGGCAGCCTTTTCACGCTGGATAATGAACACGCTCTTGTTCAATTTTTCGAGGTTTTCAAAACGCTTTTGTATCGCCGTCTCTAACTCGTTGATACGGTCCACGTCCTCTTTCGAAATACCCACCATGATCCGCGTGGCGATTTCCATCTCGCCGCCGATGTTGTTGGCGTGAATCTCGTCGATCGCCGAGGCGCTGCCGCCCAAAATTCGGCCCCGGTTCGGATTTTGGTTAACCACGTGAATCGTGTGGCCGGCTCGCAACGTGCTATTGCGCGAATACTCTTCAATTACAATGTGGCGAGCGGCGCGCAATCGTGCGTCCTGTGAAAACCTCACATAGATCGACCCCTCGGTCGTGGTAATTACCGCCTGCCCCTTGCCGAACACACCGCCGACCACGGCGATATCGCCGCGCGCCGTCAGCTTTGCCGCACCCACACTACCCATGATACGAATATCCGCCGTCGTATCGATGACAAAGCCGTCCTCGACAATGCCCTTGACGATGACCGTCCCCTTGAAATGAACATTCCCCGTTTCGGAGTCGACGTTCTCGACCTCGAGCACGTTTTCGATGCTGATCTGGTCGTTGCGGTAAATCACTTGTCCGGCGATCTCGCTGAACCATTTCAACCCCGACGGGTCGACGCGAACCCCTTTGCCGCAACGGATCTTAAGATCTTTGCCTTTGATCTGCCGAATCGGCTTGCCGGTCACCGTTTGCCCGGGTTCCCCCTCGGTCGGCGGGATTTTTTCCAACAGCAACGTCTCGGGATCGGCGCTGATTATGTTGCCCAATTCCTTGTAGTTAACCTGGCCCAGGTTATCCAGGCTGCTGTCCTGGCGCTCGATAAGCTTGTCGTAGTGATACACAAGTTGCGCGTCGAGACCGTCTTGCGGCACGTCGCCGTGGGCTACGGTAAGGACCTGAGCGTAGCTTCTTTCGGCAACGATTCGTGCCAGCGCTTCTTCGTCGATGCCGTGGATGACTTTTTTATCGGCCAGCGCCTTCCGCAATTTTTCGATGTTAACGTGTTGGCCGTTACCGGTGGGTGGAATGACCTGCACCGTCGCCCGTAAGTCGTTGAGACCGCGCTGTACGATCACTTCAGCCGCGCGGTTGCCGACGGGCGGCGGCCGCTTCGCTTGGGCCGGCGCCTCCGACTTCCGCTTGTCGGAATCCGCGGCTTTCGCTGCGCCGGCGTCAGCTTCGACGCCTGCAGCGGCCCCCTCGGGACGGTTCAATTCCTTTTTCTCCGTCTCGTTGCTCACACGATCCCCCGATGTGATGTTAACTCATCGGCGTTGTTTACCAAGAAAATTAGTATTTTCTTGTTGTTAGCTCATCCTTCGCCCAGCCGCCACGCCTGGAACAAGTCCGTCAGCGTTTGCCGCCAGGTGATCTCGGGCTGCCAACCCGTAAAGCGCGTTAAATACTCGTGCGCGCCGCGTATCACCGGGATATCATGGGCGCGTAAACGAGACTCGTCGACCTCAACCCTCACCTCGATCCCCGCGAGTTCGATCAAATCGTTTAGAATGTCGCCAATCGCCCTTTCTTTGCCACTGCAAACGTTGAAAACCGCCCCGTTCGGCAGTTTTTCCAGCGCCAGGCGATACGCCCGCACCACGTCGCGAACGTCGGCCACATCCCGCTTGGCCGAGAGATCTCCCACGCGAATGATCGGCTCCTGGCGGCCTGCGGCGATCTCGGCCAGTTGCTTGGCGAAACTTGCCGCGGCGAACACGGGCCGCTGGCCCGGCCCGATATGCGAAAAAGGCCGTGCGATTAGCAGATCGATATCCTCACGGTCAGCCACGAAACGAGCGTACTGCTCAGCCAGCCACTTGCTGAACGCGTAGGCATGAACGGGCCGTACGGCAAACTCCTCGGTGATCGGCATCTCTTCCGCCGCCGGCGCTCCGTACACTTCGGCCGACGAAATGACCAGCACGCGGGCTTTGTCTTGGTGTTTCGCCACGGCATGTAACACATTGGCCGTGCCGCCCACGTTGACGTGCATGGCCGTTGCCGGATCCCGTTCGGCTTCCGGCACGAAGGCAATCGCCGCCAAGTGCAAAACAGCGTCGAATCGCTGCGCGGCAAAAAAGCGGTCGACGGCCGCCGCGTCGGTCACGTCAAGGGCTTCGTTTTGGCAGCGGTCCCGAGCCGGGGCGTCTCGGTCGGTCGCGGTGATGCGATCGCCGCACGCGGCCAGATGCGCGCACAAGTGCGCGCCGACGAAACCGCCTGCTCCGGTGACTGCGATATTCACAAGGTTTCCGGTCCTTCCCTGCCGCTATAGCAGGCCTATTTCCATTTTCCGCTTACCTGCAGCTAGGTCCGCGTCCACCATCATTTCGACCAGTTCGCGGAATTTGACGCGTGGTTCCCAGCCTAATTTTTCTTTGGCTTTGGAAAAATCGCCGATCAAGAAGTCCACTTCGGCCGGTCGCATAAAGCGCGGATCAACGGTCACATAGTCCTGCCAATCCAGACCGACGCGTTGAAACGCGATCTCGACCAACTCCCGCACCGAGTGAGTTTCCCCCGTGGCGATGACGTAATCGTCGGCTTCGTCTTGCTGCAACATCAACCACATCGCCCGCACGTAGTCGCCCGCAAAGCCCCAGTCGCGCTTGGCGTCCAAGTTGCCCATCGCCAATTGTTCTTGCTTGCCCAGTTTGATCATCGCCGCGCCGTGCGTCACCTTTCGCGTGACGAACTCCAAGCCGCGTCGCGGTGATTCGTGATTGAAGAGGATTCCGGAACACGCAAAAATTTCATAGCTTTCGCGATAATTCACGGTAATGAAATGCCCGTATGCCTTCGCCACGCCGTAGGGACTGCGCGGATAATAAGGCGTCGTTTCTTTTTGGGGTATTTCGCGCACCTTGCCGAACATTTCGGAGCTGCTGGCTTGATAGAACTTGATCCGCGGATTGACCAGGCGCACGGCTTCCAGCACGCGCGTGACGCCGACGCCGGTGAATTCGGCCGTCAGCACCGGCTGGTTCCAACTGGTGGGAACGAAACTCATTGCCGCCAGGTTGTAGATTTCTTCCGGCTCTTCCTCTTCGATCAGGCGAATCAGACTGAGCTGGTCGAGCAAGTCCCCCTGCCGGATGTCAATCTTTTCACGCAGATGTTCGATACGCTCGAACTTCTCCGTGCTGGCCCGGCGTACCATCCCCGTAACTTGATATCCTTTATCGAGCAAAAGCTCGGCCAGGTATGAACCATCCTGCCCGGTAATGCCCGTGATAAGAGCACGCTTCATGACGCGATGTCTCCTTCCCGAGGCGGTTATAAACCCACAAAAAGAGCAAACGATCCGGCTAACAAACAGTACACACCGAAGAAGTGCAGTCGCCCTTTTTGTACGAAACGCAATAGAAGTCTGAGTGAAAGATACCCGGAAACGGCCGCCGTCACAAACCCCACGATCGCCGCCGGCGCGAATCCCGCCGGCACGCTCTCCAACTTTATGGCCTGCAACAAAACCGCACCCAAAATGGCCGGAATGGCCAACAGAAAACTCAGACGCGCCGCCGCATCACGCGCCAAACCCAGATGCTGGCCCACGACAATCGTCATGCCGCTACGGCTGATCCCGGGCATGATCGCCAAAGCCTGCGCCAAGCCCACACCCAAGGCCTGCCAACCGCGGGTTTCAAATAGCGGCGTGGCGCGCTGTCGTTTCCAAGCCGCGGTAAACAACACCAGCGCCGTAAAGAACAGCGCCGCCCCAACGGCCCGCACCGAGCCGAATGCCGCCTCGAAGAAATCGGCCAGCACCAAACCCACCACGGCCGCCGGCAGCGTGCCGACCGCGAGCCACACCAACAGGCGAAAGTTGCCGTGCTCCCGCCAAGCCCGCCTCGGCCCCCATCGCCACAATAGCGGAACAGCGGCGCACAACTCTTTTAGATCGGACCAAAACACCGCCACCACGGCCGCCAGCGTGCCCAAATGCAAAATCGTATCGAGGAATAGCGAGGCGTCGCGCATGCCGAACAAATGCTGCGCGATGACCAGGTGGCCGGAGGAACTGACCGGCAAGAATTCCGTGATGCCCTGCAGCAACCCCAACAATGCGGTGTACCCATAGTCGATGATGTCATCTCCTTCGTTAACCGTCGGCACCGATCCCTAAATACTTTTTCACCGCACTGATAAGAAGCGCAAGATCAATAGGTTTCGCGATGAATTCCACACCGCCGGCCGCCTTGCACTCCTCAATCGTCTTGGCATCCGAGTGACCACTGACAAAAATCACCGGTACGTCGCGGTATTCGCGAATGCGACCGATCAACCGACACAACTCAATCCCGTTGACCCAACTCATCATTACATCCAACAGAATCAAATCGGGTTTCGACACATTGAGGCTCGATACCAGTTTCAATCCGTTTGGCGCGGTGGAGACACGAAAGCCCGCGCGGCTTAACGTTCGCTGCAACATCTCCCGCGTGATCTCATCGTCCTCAATGACGAGGATACGTTTTTTTCGTCGTTTTGCCGGCATGTCCTTACCAAAAGTGTATCGCGCTTTGTACCACCGGCGTTCCCGGCGGGCAATCCGGTCGAGGTGTACAAACCTTGATTGTTCTGGACCGGCAGGTGCTCGACCCATCGTTTTTTCGCGGGAATTTCAACAAAACGGCTTGCGGAGATCCCGTCTCCCTCGCTATGGTGCGGATAATCATTATTGAGAGGCGAAGCACGATGAAATATTCACGGTTTCGCTTCCCGCGCGTTCTCCTTGGATTTCTACTTCTCGTATTAACCGTTGCGGGTTGCGGTAGCGATGATACCAACAACCAGGAAGACTCCAGTAGCGTCGACCTTTCCACACCCTGGGCCGAACTGACCGACTTCTTCCCGCCGGAGGAGCTGGGGCCCTATGACGTCGGCGTGACGACCTTAATGTTCATCGATGAAAGCCGGTGGGAAGTGTGGGGCGATATGCCTCGCACCCTGCCCGTCGAAGTGTGGTACCCCGCCGCGGGACCCGGCGATACGAATACGACGATGGACATGGTCGGTCCGATTCCCAAATGGGCGCAGGGAGTCATGGACGCGATTTACGGCGACCTGCTGCCGGAGGTCATGGGGCTTGTCACCAAGGCCGGACGTGACGCGCCGCCTATCGTACTCGACCAACCTTTCCCGTTGATCATTTTCAGCCACGGGCTCTCGGCCATTCGCTTCCAAAATTTCACGCTCTGCGAACACCTGGCCAGTCACGGCTTCGTCGTTGTCTCACCGGACCATTACGCCAACGCCATCTTCACCAATATTCCCGACGAGCAAGTCGTAATCCTCAACCCGCTGTCCACGCTTGCCGGCGTGTACGACCGCCTGGTGGATATCCAGTTCGTGTACGACACGATGCAAAACCTGCCAGCAGAAAGCGGCGACATCAGCCTCGTACCGCCGATCGACTTTTCTCACGTCGGCATGACCGGTCACAGCTACGGCGGCTTGACCACGATGCAGGCGGGCGCCATCCATCCCTTTATTGACGCCATCGCGCCGCTCAACCCGATCTTCTTGCCGTGGTACCCACACTCGTTCAACAAGCCCTTTTTGATGCTGCAATCCGAGTTCGACGAAATCGTCGGCATCGGCAACGAGGCGACCCGCCGCGCCTTCGACATGGCGGAGGCCGATTACAAATTGCACATCAACCTTCTGCGCGGCAGCCACTACAGCGCAACGGATGCGTGTTCCCTGGTGCCCGAGATGTTTCGCGGCCCCGAGCGCGGTTGCGACGTGCCCACGCACATCCCGGTCGCCTTGGCTAATCAGGTTTCCGCCGGATACGTAACGGCTTTCTTCAAGCGTTTTGTGGCCGAGGACGTTCGCTACGAAGACTACTTGCTGGAAAACCGCTATCCGGAAGAAGTCGAAACGGACGTTTTTTGGCCGGAATAATGTGGTCGGGATAATCGGCGAAGATTCGCTTGATTGACAATAGCCTTTTGCCTTGTCTACTATCGGGCCGATTCGTCGCGAAATAAAGGAAAAGGAAATGACAGAAACGTCCGCGCAACGCCCGACTGTTTACATTATCACGACGTGCCCCCGCTGCCGCCGTGTGAAAGAGTATCTCGACCAGCTTGGGATCGATTACGACCTGGTGGCCGTCGATACCATGCCGCGGGAAGAGCGCATCAAGATAATCGATAACTTCCGCAAGTATCACCCGATCGTCTCTTTCCCCATCATCGAGGCCGGCGAAGTGATACTCATCGGCACGAATCCAGACGAAGTAAGACAGGTTTTCGGGAGACAAGAATGAGCAAGAAACCAAAGAGCGCCGCCGATCTTTTCGAGTTGTTTAAACAAATCGCTGAGCGCAAAGGACTGCACTTCAACCCGAATGCCGACATCGTCCGTCCCTTGATCGACGGCCTCTGGAAAAATAAGCAGCGCTATGGGCATCCTAGCTGCCCGTGCCGCCTCTCGTCCGAAGACTTCGACAACGACCGCGACATCATCTGCCCCTGCGACTACTCCGAACCCGACATTGAAGAATACGGCCAATGCTACTGCGGCCTCTTCGTTCACCGCCTCGTCGTTGAAGGCAACCGCCAAACCCAGGAAGTCCCCGAACGGCGCCCGGCCGAAAAGATGTGCTACTGAGCAACCGTTTCACCGGCGTCTTCAACGCCATTGCATCACGGCTCGCGATTCGCCGACCCGCATTCGTCTTTCGATAGTATTAATTCGCCAATCCCGCACGCTAGGCAATCGCTGGTAGGTCTCACGTATATCTAGAATAACGAGCAGCCGCAGCCTTCGTCGTTGTCGTCATCGTCGTCCGAAGCGTTTGCGCCGTCGGGCGATTCGTCGTCGTTATTGTCATCGTCATCATCCGGTGTTTCTTCGTTGGTGATGACAATGATTTGCGAGCCGCTGGATACGCGCACGGCGAAATCACCCTCCAAATCGTCGTTCTTCTCGATATCATACGTCCATTCGGTATCGGCCAGTATCTTGCCTTCGCGACTCAGGCGTACAGCGAAGTACCGAGTGTCCGCGTCACATAAATGTGGGTATTCGTACCACGAGATAAAGCCGTAAGCCCACCAGTCGTCGTTCGCCCCTGCGACCGCGTCTTCCAGGTACACCGATTTGACGCCCCCTAATTCTTGTGGCTGATATCCTACACTCCATTTTTTCGTACCATCAAAGGCGTACTTAGTAGCTATTATTTTTCTTGCCATATTCTCGACCAGCAAGAACTCATCACTATTATTTCTCGAGGTTAGTTTGGCGGAATAACGCGGGAGCGCAATGGATCCTCCCCACTCAATCTCGCCTACGTTATCTACAATCACTAACTCGTTGTCGTCCCCACTACAACTGAACTGAAATACTGTTCGCCCATCAGGGCCGGCAAGTGCCGCGCCGACTTCGACACTCCACACGCAGGTCGCAATATTACACGCTTTGAACCATGAAATTGTACCGTCCCCGCGATACCTCCATATGCGCCATCTTCGCACCATTTCATCACCATTATTTTTTGTGCCGCCAATGACCGTCGCATCACCGTTTCCCGCCGCAACTAATTCCTGTGCAGATGCATGCTGACCGTCGGCTGTTTCAAGTTGACGGCGCCATATTTTTGATCCCGTATTTCCATATTAAATGAGGACAGACTATTCCTCGAGATACGAACCATCGGTAGTGGTATGGGCTCTGCCGGCGGCCCCGGCACTGTATCATCATCGGCGAATACGGGTTTCGCAAATAAGAAAAGTAGGACCGCGGCGCACACGAACACGGAAATTCCGAGGACACAGTATTTAACCATCGAACGCATTGTTTGCTCCGTCGAAGGACTCGTTCCCGGGCGAATGACATCGATGAAGGAAATCAACGTTGTGGCGGGCCGACCACCCGAATTTTGCGCCTCTGGTCGGGTGAACGCACGGCTCAGCCGCACAGCCTCCCCGCCGATTCGTAAAAAACGGGACACGTAACAAGTACATGTCCCTGGGTTTTTTCATTTTTTCCTGGTTTCCCGCCTACGCGGGAATGACGGGACGAAAGGATGTAAAAGCGGCGGCGTCCTTGTTGCCGACAATCCTTCCTACGCGGGAATGACGGGACGAAAGGATGTAAAAGCGGCGGCGTCCGTGGTGCCGACAATCCTTCCTACGCGGGAATGACGGGACGAAAGGATACAAAAGCGGCGGCGTCCGTGGTGCCGACAATCCTTCCTACGCGGGAATGACGGGACG
>JAVCCK010000033.1 GCA_030765525.1 Candidatus Lernaella stagnicola | reverse complement strand
GCCACGCTCACTTGCGCTTTTTCCTCCGAAATAATGAGAACCAGCGCGTCGGTTTCCTGGGAGACGCCTAGGCCGGCCCGGTGCCGCGTGCCCAGGTCTTTGTCGATTTCCACGTCGCTGGCCAGCGGGAAGAAGCATCCCGCGGCGACGATACGGCCGGCGCGAATGATAACCGCCCCGTCGTGAATCGGTGACGAAGGGAGAAAGACACTGACAATCAACTCGCGGCTTACGCCGGCGTCGAGCTGAATTCCCTCCTCCACGTACTCGTTGAGTCCGGTTTCTCTTTCCAGGACGATCAGCGCGCCGATACGCCGATTGGTCAGCGCCGTGGTCGAGCGCACCAGTTCCTCCACGAACTCGACGCTGGGAATCGAGGTGGCCGCAAAAGGATTGCGAGCGAAGCGCGCCAGGGTACGGCGTATTTCCGGTTGGAACAGGACGACCACCACAAGGATCAAGCTGCCGAGGAAAGTCGAAAGGATCCAGTTGAGCGTGTAAAAGCCGAGAAGATTGCTCATCAGGAATACGGCGATGATGACGACCAATCCGACGAGTATCTGCAGGGCGCGGGTGCCCTGAATCAGAACGAGAAGGCGGTAGATGATAAACGCGACGATAAAGATATCGAGCAGATCAATAAGATTGATCCCGCTGAAGGTCGATTTTAGCGTGTCGAATATTTCCACGTTCTCTACGCCCGTAAAATCGCGCGCGCGGTTTGCGTCGCCTGCACCGTCGCGGCGACATCGTGCACTCGCAAAATATGCGCCCCCTTCGCCACGGCCATGACCACCGCGGCCAAGGTTCCCGGTAAACGGTCGCCGACCTCGGCTCCCGTCAACATGCCGATGAAACGTTTGCGACTCGGTCCCACCGCAATCGGCAAGCCGTCGCGTCCGAAAACGCGAAGGTGCTTCATGATCGCCAGATTATGTTCCAGAGTTTTGCCAAAGCCGATCCCCGGGTCAACGGCAATGTTTTCTCGGGCAATTCCCGCCGCGACGGCACGGTCGACCCGCTCGCGCAGAAACGTGTTTACCTCTTCGAGCACATCCCGGTACACGGGGTCGTCTTGCATCGTTTTGGGCTCACGCAACATATGCATCACGATCAGACCGGCACCGGTTTTCGCGACGAGGGGAGCCATTTCCGGGTCGCCGAGAGCCGAGACATCATTAACCACGTTGGCGCCCGCCACAAGCGCCGCTTCGGCCACCACAGCTTTTCGCGTATCCACGCTGAGGGGCACGTCGGAGCGGCGGCGAATTTCCTCAAGAACCGGAACCACACGGCGGATTTCTTCCGCGGCGTCGACCGGATCGGAACCGGGGCGCGTCGACTCGCCTCCCAGGTCGATGATATCCGCGCCTTCCTCGATCAAGCGCATCGCGCGGGCCACCGCTTCTTCCTTTGTAGCGAATAGGCCGCCGTCGGAGAACGAATCGGGAGTCGCGTTAATGATGCCCATAACGATCGTCTTCGTGCTTAGATCGAAGGCGCAATCCCGACCTTTCCAAATCACTCCCGGCGCTCCCCTTCTTCCTCGGCTTCTTGGTCCGCCGCATTTTCGGCGACCGGTTCGGCGTCCGGAATGTCGTTTTCGTTGTCGTCGCGATCCGCTTCGGCGACCGTCTCCGATTCATCGTCTGGTGACTCATCGTCGCTTTCGGGTGGGGGCGGCGTCGGTGGTTCGCGGTCGAGTTCTTTGCCGTCCCTCAGTAAACGGATATCGTCGCCGGTGATGGTTTCATAAACCAGCAGGGCTTCGGTGATCTTCTCCAAAAGGTCTCGGTTCTCCGCCAATATCGACAAGGCAGTTTCGTACGCTTCATTGACAATGCGCTTGACCTCCTCGTCGATATCCCGCGCGGTCCGTTCGGAGTAATCCTGGTGATGCTGAATGTCGCGCCCCAGGAAGACCATCTCTTCCCGGTGGCCGAATGTGATCGGTCCAAG
Source organism: Candidatus Lernaella stagnicola (assembly GCA_030765525.1). NCBI lineage: Bacteria > Candidatus Lernaellota > Candidatus Lernaellaia > Candidatus Lernaellales > Candidatus Lernaellaceae > Candidatus Lernaella > Candidatus Lernaella stagnicola. The sequence goes on along the minus strand of JAVCCK010000033.1, from coordinate 28,135 downwards.
AATGTCGCTCATGCCGAATTCGCACACCATGCGTCGGGCCAAACGGGTGGCGCGTTCCAGGTCGTTGGCGGCGCCGGTCGTCATGGTATTCATCGCCACGATCTCGGCAGCGCGGCCGCCCATGGCAAAGGCGAGGTTGGCCAGAAGGTAATCCCGATTGGTAATGAAGCGGTCGTCCTCGGGCAGCACTTGCGTCAACCCCAGGGACATGCCGCGCGGAATGATCGTGACTTTGTGCACCGGATCGATGAACGGCACCATCAAGCCCACAAGCGCGTGTCCCGCCTCATGGTTGGCGATCATGCGTTTTTCCTCGTCGTTGATGAGCATGCTGCGCCGCTCGGCCCCCATCATCACTTTATCCTTGGCCTTCTCGAATTCTTCCATTTCGACTTTCGTCTTGTTGGCGCGGGCCGCCAACAGCGCTGCTTCGTTGACCAAGTTGGCCAGGTCGGCGCCGGTGAATCCCGGCGTACCGCGGGCGATCACCGAAACATCCACATCGTCGGCCAAGGGCACTTTTTTGGCGTGCACCTTGAGGATTCCCGCCCGGCCGTTGACGTCGGGCACCGGAACGATGACGCGGCGATCGAAACGGCCGGGGCGCTGCAACGCCGGATCCAAAACGTCGGGGCGGTTGGTGGCGGCGATTAGAATTACGCCCTCGTTCGACTCAAAGCCGTCCATTTCGACCAGCAGTTGATTCAGCGTCTGCTCGCGCTCATCGTGTCCGCCGCCCAGCCCGGCACCACGATGCCTTCCCACTGCGTCGATCTCGTCGATGAAGATGATGCAGGGCGCGTTTTTCTTGCCCTGGGTAAACAGGTCGCGCACCCGGCTGGCGCCGACGCCGACGAACATTTCGACGAAGTCCGACCCTGAAATGGAGAAGAACGGCACGCTTGCCTCGCCCGCAATGGCGCGCGCGAGCAAGGTCTTTCCGGTTCCCGGCAGGCCCATAAGCAGCACGCCTTTGGGGATGCGTCCCCCGAGACGAGTGAACTTCTTCGGGTCCTTAAGGAAGTCGATGATCTCGGCCAGTTCTTCTTTGGCCTCCTGAATGCCGGCCACGTCTTTGAACGTCACCTTGTTGGCTTTGTCGGAGACGAGGCGGGCCCGCGATTTCCCGAAGCTCATGGCCTTGCCGCCACCGGATTGCAGTTGACGCATCAAGAAGATGAACAAGCCGATCACCAGGATCATGGGGATGGCGTTCATCATGATGCCCCAGAACAACCCGTTGGATTCGGGTGCGACCGTGTAATCTACTTTGTATTCATCGAGTATCGCGTACAGTTCCGCAGATTCGAAGCCGACGGTTTCGAATTTCGTCTCGCCGTTTCCCTGTGGCTTGGAGTAGGTGCCGGTGATGCTCCGGCCCTTGATCTGCATGTCCTTGATATTGCCCTTTTCCACTTCCTGGCGGAATTGAGCGAACGAAATCGCGGAGCTGTGTTGTGAGTTCTGGTAAACCAGATTGAACATGATGATGGCGCTGATGACCAAAAACAAAATCAGCGCGAGATTTTTATAAAGCGGCTTCAAACGCGCACCCCTTATCGTGTTTTCTCACTAAGTGTTGCCTAGTATAACCATTTAAATCGCACGGCCCAGGTCTTCTCATTTTCTCGGTGCGATATCAAGGCCTTGGCCGATCTGAGCCCCGGAACCAGCAATACACTATCGTCTCGAGCCAATAAAGGCCATACCAGCCGTAAATCCCGCGGAATTTTCTCGTTGCCGAACAAATCGGAGCATTTGACCCGCCCCTCCATGCCGATCGGCTGAATCCGCGCCCCAGGCCATGCCGGCCTCCACTGCGCTGCCCGCATGAGCGAATCGGTCACCAATACGATGTCCGGAGCCGCATCAGCATCGGCCCTCACGTCCAACTCCAGCCGGCCGTCGGCGAACGTAAAGACGCCTTCAGCGGCAGCGGGAAACGGATCCCACAATGGGTAGACAACGCCTTCGTCTTGTCGGTTCAACAATTCGTAATCACGAACGATTTTACCACCGCCGGGAATCGCCACCGGCCCCGCGGGCCCCGGCGCGGTCGCTAGATGGTCCAGATCCTCCACGACGTGTCTCGGGGGCACAATCCCGTCCTCGGCCAGCCAGCGCCGCAATACGAGAAAACGCCGTGGTTCGGAAAACTGCTGGAGCCGATCGACCCGCAGCGCCCGGCCCACCCGGCAATCGGCGAGGTCGGCGGCCGCCAATTCCTCAAGAACTTCGCGCTCGCCGTGTGCGATTTCCGCCAACCGGCCGATCGCCTCCCACGCTTTCGCCCCACCGATCTCCTCCGCGAGCGGCAGCATCGTCTGCCGAATGCGGGTGCGGAGGTACCGAGGGTCGTCGTTGGAGGGGTCTTCGAGCCATTCGAAACTGGCCGCCTTGAGGTACGCGCGCAAGGTCTCGCGTCTCATCCCCAGCCAAGGACGGCGGAAGACGCCGTATTCCTCGCCGATTCCCCGCAAGCCGCTCGGGCCGGTGCCGCGAAGAATGCGATGAAAGATCGTCTCGACCTGATCGTCCAAGGTGTGAGCGGTAAACACGGCCGCCAGGCTTTCCTCGTCCGCCATGCGTGAAAGCGCCTCATAGCGGGCACCGCGCGCGGAGTCGTGGATGTTGCCGCTGAGTTGGCCGGGCTGCAACCTCGCCATTTGAAAGGCGACCCCCAAGCGATCCGCCTGCGCTCGACACACTTCCGCTTCCGATGCCGATTCCGGACGCAACGCGTGGTCGACATGTAACGCAACCAACGTTGCCCCAACCTTCCGGGCGACGGCGTGAGCCGCCACGAGCAGCGCCATGCTGTCACCGCCGCCGGAGAACGCCACGCCGAAGCGGTCCGGACGGCCGTAACGGCGCCAGGCCGAGGCCAGGATTTTGTCCGGCATCAGCGTGTCCCGAGGTTAAGAACGTGGAGCACTTCTTCAGGATTTTCCGTGGGGAGGACGGAAATCTCGACGTACCGCGACCCTTTTTTGTACACCAAGTAATAAGGCGTCTCGTTGATGCGGCTGATTTCGCGCCAGCCAAAAGGCCGAAGTCGCTTCTCGTAAAAGTTGATGATGTCCTCGGGCGAAGCGGTGGTGATCAGACGCACTTGAAAGGCGCCGTCGGCGTCGTGGACCCGTTGGACGATTTTACCCGTTGGATAAAGAGGCACGTCGGCGGGTAATCGCGGAAAGGCTTTTCCCGGACCGCCGTTGTCGGTATCTCCCGTGTTTTTGTCGCACCCGCCGAGCAGACCCAACGTCAGCGCGAGAAGCACGGCAAAAAGCAGCCAAATAAGTCGATAGGTGCGGTTCATGGTTTCCGTTAGAGATAAATTTGAACGCCGATCAACCCTTGCCACACGCCCTGGTCGAGTTCGTCGACGAAAGTATTGTCCGTGGGTACGATCCGCCAGCGCCCTTCCATCTTGAGCGCGATGAACTTGTCGAACGCGAAGTCGTAGCCGACCAGCGCCAGATAGCCGGGTATCCATTCATCGTAGTAATCGGCAACCTGCATGTCGCGATACGTGCCCCTGCGCTCCAGCGTGTTGTACCGATAACCGACGCCGCCGCCGAGATAAGGGTTGAAACGCCAGTTACGGCCGATCTCGATTCGGAAAATGCCGTCGAACCAAAGCGAGCGCCAAAACGACGTGCCGGGCTCGTCCAAATCGACCCAGTCGCCATGCCACTCCATGCGTTCCGGTTCGCCCTCGGCATAAAGAAAACCGAATCCACCGGCCAGGGAAAAGGGCTTCCAAAGATACCACTTGGCTTCCAATTCACTCATCCACGTATACGGGATTTCATCGGCGACGTCGGCTTCGGTGGGTATGCCGATTCCGGCACCAAGTCCAAGAGAGAAGCCGCAACGCGTAGGCGTCGGCCCGGGCTCGGCCCAGGCGAGCAGCGGCGTCGCGAGAAGTAGCGTTAAAATGAAACAAAGTTTCCGCATGTTGACCCTACGAGGTTTTATTCAATATATCGGATTGGCCGCCTGATGCAATAGATTCGAGCGGTAAGCGAACGGGCGTGAAGTCAACGGCGTCGGCGGCGCAAAGCACGTAGCGCACGCCGTTTCGCACGCCCTGCAGGCCCAAAGCATGGTCGCGCGTCCCGTGGAGGTGTCCGTAGACGCATAGCACGACGTCGTGCCGCTCGAGCAAATCCACAAAACCCGGCTCGTCGCCCACCGCCAAGGCGGGCGGAAAATGCATCATCACGACTTTCGGCGCTCCCGGCGGCGCCGAGTTCAGGCTCATCTCCAATCGATTACGCTCGCGCAGGAAAATCTTCGGGTCGTCTTCGCCCGGCAGCCCGGAATTGGGAATGTTCCAGCCGCGCGCACCGCACACCGCCCAGCCGTTGACCATCAGGTGATCGTTCTGGATGGCGCTCATCCCCGGAGGTAGAACGGCGCGAACCTTGTTGATGGAGTTCCACCAATAATCGTGGTTGCCGCGTAAGAGGATTTTCCGTCCCGGCAAGTCGGCGATGAAGGCCAAATCGGGCTGCACTTCGGATAACCGCATGGCCCAGGACGTGTCGCCCGGGAGGAGTACGACGTCATCGGCCGCAACGACTTCGGCCCACTTGGCGGCGATTTTCGCGGCGTGGTTTTCCCATTGCGGGCCGAAGACGTCCATCGGCTTGTCCACGGCAAACCCGAGATGCAAATCAGCCAGTGCGAAAAAAGCCAAAGTGAAGCGCCTCCTTGTGTGTTTTGCATACGCGACTTGTCGCTTGTTTGGCAAGAGCGACCGGCGGCGAACCTATTGAATTAACCACGCTTCATTAAAATGCACCCAACCGATGGTCTCCCGGTTGACGGAATACGTGACCCATATCGTGCCGTCGTGCGTGTTTTGGGTGATCGATGGGTAGGAATAGCTGCACGACACATCGTCGCACTCGTCGTTCAGATTGCGAACGGCGACGAAAGTCTCGCCGCGGTCGCGGCTCAACGCGGCAGTCAAGGGAAAACGGCTGTCCGGACTATCGTTGTAGGCGACGACTACGTGCCCGTCGAGTAGCAGAACCTGATCCACGCCCGTGCCGCTGTTGGGCAGCGACAACCGCGTCGAGGCCGACCACGTCGCGCCGTTATCGTCACTCGTGGTGCGCCCGATGCGATGAAAGGGCAACCCGTCGCGCGTAATCACTGAAATCATGCCGTCGTCAAACACAACAGCCGACGGCTGGATCTGGCCCAGGTGGCCGAAGTAATAGTCCAAGTCCAAATGCGGCTCTTCCACCCAGGTCTGGAACCCGTCCGTGGAGCGAATGTACACCGGATACGCAAGGCATTCGTTGTACAGCGGCAGCAGCAGATCGCCGCCGGCCAACCGCACCGGAGCGTGACGCACCATCCAACACGGCCCGTCGCGCAGTAAAACGGGAGGCGACCACGACAGCCCGCCGTCTTCGGAGCGGATCATGCGCGGTCGCGCGTCGTTCCAGGCTTCCCCATAGATGCTCGGGAAGAAAAGGAGCATTCGGTCGCCGTCATCCACCCACAAGGTCGGATTACCCTCCGAGCGCTCGGGGTCATCGAACAAAACCTCGGGCGTGGTCCAGTCGTCCTCGCCCGGTTCGAGGCGCGACCAAACGACGCGGGAGTCGAGCGATTTTTCGCGCTCGCCGTGGTACCAGACCGCGGCCATCGCGCCATCGGGTAACTCGACGACGCTGGATGAATGGTGGTTGCAGTTAAACTGCGGCGGGCCGCCTACGGGATAGCACTCAAGGGAGTTCGGCGGGAGGATCGTACCGCGTTCCATGAAGGGATCCTGCTCTTCGGGCGGAAAGACGTCGTCATTGTCGTTGTCGTCATCGTCGTCGTTATCGTCGTCATCGTCGTTGTCGTCATTATCGTCGTCGTCGTCGCCCGGCGTAGGGTCCTCGGCCGCATCGTCATCGGAGGAGGAATCCTCGTCCTGGGCACAACCCATAACGCCGCACGCGATTACGGACACCAAAAGAATCAACAAGAACCGAGTTATCAACTTATGCATCGCCGGGCTCCGGGGTTGCGGGTTGAGTGCCACCAGTCGGCCGCAGTCCGAGATTATCGGGTACCGTGAAGCGTGCCAAGGCCGTGAGACAACGAACCGGCAATCTCCTGAAAACGATCGATAGCCGTTGCGCCCAATGTCGCTATTCGATTCGCTGCTCACGCCCCGGCGGGCTTTGCGGCAATGACGGCGAACTCGTGAGAAGCCGGATCGAAGCCTTTGCCTACGACGTCGCTCAGGAATTCTTGAACCACGAGACCGCAGTCTTCGATCTCTTTTTTGAGCGAATCTTGATCGAAGTACTGTAGCCAGTTGTAGATCACCCGCGTTCGCGCCGCCTCGATGATCGTGTACTTGTCGAGCATGACTTTTTCCTGCTCATATTTGAACGTGTTCAAGAAACCGAAGTACGGCGCGGCCGACCAAAACCCGTCCATGAGTTGCGGGGCGTGCGTGATCTGCTCTTCGCGGTCGTCAAAAGCGTGAAGGGAGTACGCGTCAAAAAGCACTTCGCCGCCTGGTTTTAGTAACGAAAAGAACTTCGTTAGCAGCGCGCGACGTTGAGCCGGGCCGAGCGCACAAAAATCGCACATGATCATGGTGATCAAATCGAAGCGCTTGCCGGTTTCGTATTCTAGATAGTCCGCACACACGTGGTCGACCGACAACCCGCCGCGCCGTGCTGTCTCCTGGGCGTATCGAATGGAGCGTTCGGAAAAGTCGATACCTGTGACCGCCGCGTCCGATTGGGCCAGGCGCGTCGTATACAACCCCGGTCCGCAGCCGAAATCCGCCACATTCTTGGTTTCGTTAAGGCCAAAGCGGGAGATCATCCAACCCACCGAGCGCTCAATGAACCGCGAATTACGCGACGCGGCGTCAATCGAATCGTCAAGATGGAATTGCAGCATTCGCGACGAAATGTGCTCGTCCGTCCAAAGATCCGCGGCCCCGTAGCACGCAAAGGGCGCCGGCCGCGTGTTGATTTCCTGCAAAAGTCGAAACATGGCGTCTCCAGTCGCAAAAGTGATCGCCGAGCCGTTGGGCATCACGGGTTGCGAAGACTAATATTCGCGGCTGGGCGAAGCAAGGCGGTGTCGGAACAAGTTGAGCCGTCGGTCCTCGTTCGCCGGGACTTGAGATGACGTCGAGATACGGTTATGCAGGAGCGATGCTTTCTTCCGGCAAGAAAATCGTTTTTGCGCTACTCGTGCTCGCGGCGGTCGCCGTTGTCGGGACGGTGATTCTCACGTGGTTGGAGCGCGGCGGTTACATCGCCTCGGAGCGCGTGGATGACCGCGTTCAGCACCCGCCCGTACACCTGCTGGAGAAACGCGGCGACACCTGGGTGATCGGCGGCGTCGACATGCTCACCGGCACCCTGCCCGCCGTAAAAGACGCGCGGAGCTTTCGCATCCTCGCAATCGGCGGGTCATTCCTCATGGGCTTCCCCTACACCAAACCGGGAATGGCGATGCCCGGCGAGGCGGGGATCCCCCATTGGCTGCAACTCGAACTTACCCAGCGCTATCCGTCGCGGCGTTTCGAAGTGCTCAACCTCAGCGCGGCGGGCCAAGATTCCACGCGCTGCCTCAAGGTGTTGAAGGCGTTTCTTGCCGTGGAGCCGGACCTGGTCGTCGTCGGCACGGGCAACAACGAGGGCAGCCTGCCGCCAAGCCGTTTCAACGAGGCGCTGCACGAATGGATCGCATACCGCCTGCTGAAAAAGGCTCTACTTCGTCCGCCGGATTTCGCCGCGCGACCGTTGTTCACACCGCAAGACCCCGACCTGCGGAAAATCGAAGACAACTTCGAGAATAATGTGCGCGCCGTCGTGGCGCTCTGTGCCGAAGCCCGCGTGCCGCTGGTCATGCTGACGATGCCGATCAACCTCCGATACGGCGGCCTGGACTCGCGCGGTCACGACTCGCCGACGCCCGAGCCGGTCCTCGATGAGTGGATGAGGAAAGGCAGGCGCCTGCAGGAAAAAAAGAAATGGAACGAGGCCATCGAGGCGTTCGCGAAAAGCCGCAACCAAGCCGCCGGCGCTTATCTCATTGCGCAGTGTTACGAAAAGCTCGAACGCCACGAGCAAGCCCGTGAGTTCTATCGCCTCGTCGCGCAAATCAATCCGCTGACCCGCACGCGGCCCTCATACAATGCGTTCATACGCCAACTGGCCGGGGACGGCGGTTTCACCCTGGTCGACTTGGAACGCATTCTGGAGCGGCGCTCCGCGTACGGAATACCGAATCCCGAACTGTTTCTTGATTACTGCCACCTGAAGTGGTGGGCCTATCTGCTTCTTTCGCAGCCGGTGAGTCGATCCATCGCCGCCTCGGGCGTCATCCCGCCGAGCGACCGGGAGCCGCGGCCCGCGCCCTCCGCGTTGGAACTCATTCGCGCCGGCGGATTGGCCCCCGACCTGATGAACAAGCCCGAGTCCGCCGATTTCGACAAGTTCCAACAAGCATGGGAGACAGCGGACGAAACGCTGCCCACGGCGCTCGACCCGCTGACGGTATTCCCACCGGTGCTGTAAATCGCTGTGTGCCAAGCCGTCGGCATCCCAGAAGGGACGAACGCTTTCCACTTGCCAAGAAACGATATAGGCGCGACCGTTGCATACCAATATCATCCGGGATAAATTCGGCGAACTATCGAAAAGATGTTTTTCCCAGGGAGTCGTTCGCGATGATAAAGACTTTTGCGGAAAGCCAAGACCGAATTGCGGAACTCTGCCGTTATTTCGCAACAAACCACCAGAATTTTCTCGCGCCCGGCGTCAAGGAAGCCCACGTTCGGCAATCGCTGATCGACCCGTTTTTCGAGGCGTTGGGTTGGGATGTCCGCAACTCGGCGATGACCGCGCCGCAGTACCGCGAGGTCGTGCCCGAAGACAGCCTCGATGACGAAGGCCACCAAAAGGCCCCCGATTACGCGTTTCGCGTCGGCACGATGCCGAAGTTTTACGCCGAAGCCAAAAAATGCGGCGTCAATATCAACGCCGACCCCGCTTCGGCCTACCAACTGCGGCGCTACGGTTGGAGCGCCAAGATACCGTTGTCGATCCTGACGGATTTCGAGGAACTGGCGGTGTACGATTGCTCGTTGCGGCCGCGCCAGGGCGAGAAGGCCAGCCGGGGCCGAATCAGCTATATGGGGTTCGAGCAATACCCCGACCAGTGGCACGAGATATGGGACGTGTTTTCGCGCGAAGCGGTCTGGTCGGGCGCGTACGATAAGTTTTCCGCGTCCAAGCGCAAACGCGGCACGTCGGAAGTGGACAACGAGTTTCTCAAGGAAATCGAGACCTGGCGCGAAAACCTGGCACGCAACATCGCCTTGCGCAATCCTGAGATCTCGACCGATAACCTCAACGCCGCCGTTCAATTGACCATCGACCGCATCGTGTTTTTGCGGATGGCCGAGGACCGGGGCTTGGAACCGTACGGGCGGCTGGCCAAGCTTTGCGAGCGAGCGGACATCTACGCGCGGTTCGTGCGTGACGTGTGCCGCCGGGCCGACGCCAAGTACAATTCCGGTTTGTTCCACTTCCGCAAAGAAAGCGACGTCGCCGACGCGCCCGATCGCATCACGCCGGGACTGGCGGTCGACGACAAGGTGATCAAGCCGATACTGCGAAGCCTTTATTTCGAGCACGGCTCGCCGTATCACTTCGGCGTCCTGCCGGTCGAAATTCTGGGTACGGTCTACGAGCGGTTTTTGGGCAAGGTCATTCGGCTGACCGCCGGGCATCGCGCCAAGGTCGAGGAAAAGCCGGAGGTCCGCAAAGCGGGCGGCGTCTACTACACGCCCAAGTACATCGTCGATTACATCGTCGAGCACACCGTCGGCAAACAGATCGAAGGCAAAAGCCCCGCACAACTGGCCGGGGGCCGCGGCAAGCCGACGTTTCGCGTGTTGGACATGGCTTGCGGCAGCGGCTCATTTTTGCTCGGCGCGTACCGGTACCTGATGGATTACGCCTTGAAATGGTACATCGAGCACAAGCCCGAAAGCCACAAGAAGGCCGTCTTCCAAGATGCCCGCGACGGCCAATGGCTGCTGACCATCGAGGAAAAAAAGCGCCTGCTGACTACCCATATCTTCGGTGTGGATATCGACGCCCAGGCCGTCGAGGTTACCAAGCTCTCGCTGCTGCTCAAGGCGCTGGAAGGCGAAAACGACGCCTCGCTAAGCAGGCAGATGGAACTGATCGAATCGCGCGCGCTGCCCAACCTGGCCGACAACATCAAGTGCGGCAATTCCCTGATCGGCCCGGACTACTTCACCGGCGACCTGCTGCCCGACCCCGACGACATCAAACGCGTCAACCCCTTCGACTGGACCGTCGGCTTCCCCGAAGCCATGAAGGCCGGCGGCTTCGACTGCGTCATCGGCAACCCCCCGTATGTGTTGCTTCAGGATGAGTTCAGAATCGAAAGCGACAATCAGTACTTTAAGCTTCGCTATTCAGTCGCGTCCTACAAGTTGGACACGTACCATCTGTTCATCGAAAAAGGGTGTAACTTGTTGAAGCCGGGCGGGGCTTTTGGAATGATTACGCCCTCAAATTTCATGACTAATAATTTCCTGTCTCCCTTGAGGGAATTCCTCATTCGCAATGTTCGTGTGAATCACATTCTCGTGATTGACGGAGGGGTGTTTCAAAACGTAAGCGTCGACAACGCAATCCTCTTGGTCGATGCAACAGTGCAGTCTGAGGGCGATTTCAGCGTCTACTATGCTGACGTTCTTGCCGGTACTCTTGGAGTTACACGAAAAGAAGACGTGTCGCTGGCCGCCGTGGCCCGCGATGCACATCACTTGTTTGTCGGTGGCGGGTCCGAACTTCGGAAAGAGGTTTGGGCCAAAGTCAGCGCAGCCAGTGCCCCACTCGGAAAGATCGCATTCGTCAACTTTGGGAAACAACTTCGGAACCGCAAGAAATACGGCCGCGACGTCATTGATGTTGATCCGAGCGGAAAAGCCCCCTCCCGATATAAGCGATGCTACACAGGAAAGAACTGCAATAGGTACTATTTGGACTACAGCGCGCTCGCTTGCCTGGATGACACCGTGGCACAGTGCGGCGGGTGTTGGGATTCAGAGAGACAAAATGCAAAACAGAAATTGGTTACGCGCCAGATCGGCACTTATCCCATTTTCGCGCTTGATAAACTGGGATACCAGTGTCTAAACACCATGTTCATGATCAATATCTTCGCCGATGGTTACAAGCCCGAATGGTTACTCGGCTTTCTCAATTCCCAAATCATTCGGTCTTTCTGGTTGGACAATTTCTCGGACCGCCGGCGGACATTTCCAAAGATAAAAGGAACCTATTTGAGTCAGCTCCCCATCCGCACAATCGATTTTGATGACCCGGCGGATAAGGCGCGGCACGATCGGATGGTGCAGCTTGTCGAGTCGATGTTGGCGTTGCACAAGCAGCTTGCCGCGGCGACATCCGAGGCGCAAAAGACCGTCATGCAACGGCAGATCGACGCCACCGACGCCGCGATCGACCGCTTGGTCTACGAGCTCTACGACCTGACGCCCGAGGAAATCGCCATCGTCGAGGGGGGTGTCGGGGAATAGCGCCGTTTCAGAGCACGCCCGGCACAACCGCCTTGTCGACAAAAGGGTTTTCCACCTTGATCTCCTCCCATTGCCCAAACGCAGTTTGCCATTCGCTGGTGCAGATTAACACAACAACCGTTTAGGCGAAGGAGTGATCAGCGCCGGTTTGCGCGGCGTGGGGAATGGCGAATCCGCTTAGAGACGCTCGGGACGATGCGCTCGGGGACCTGCTCGCGCTCGGGCACCGACTGCAACCCACGGCTGCCCCGCGGTGTCTTGTGCACGCCAAGGCGTTGGCGAATCAGGCGCTCGATCGAGCTAAGCAGCCGGCGTTCCTCGCTATCGCAAAACGACAGCGCCACACCCGCAGCCCCGGCACGGCCGGTGCGGCCGATACGATGGACGTAGGATTCGGGCTCGTGGGGCAGATCGAAATTGACCACGTGGGTCACCTGGTCGATGTCCAATCCGCGCGAGGCAATGTCGGTAGCCACCAGCACGCGGGATTTGCCGCGCTTGAAATCGCCCAGGGCTTCTTCGCGTTTGTTCTGCGATTTGTTGCCGTGAATGGCGACCGCCTGGATGGAAGCGTGCCCCAGCTTACGAACAACCTTGTCCGCGCCGTGCTTGGTTTTGGTAAAGACCAGCACGCGGCTCATCGCCCCGTCGCCAAGCAGGCGCACGAGCAGATTGATTTTCTCCGTTCGCTCGACGAAATACACGGACTGGTCGATGCTCTCAACCGTCGTGGCGGCGGGCGCAACGTTCACTCTGACCGGCTTTTCCAGGATGCCTTTCGCCAATTGCAGGATGCTGGCCGATAACGTCGCGGAAAATAACAGTGTCTGCCGCTTTTTCGGAATCTTGGCGACGATGCGCCGGATGTCGTGAATGAACCCGATGTCCAGCATGCGGTCCGCTTCGTCCAGCACGAGGAACTCGACGCCGGATAGATCGACGTAGCCCTCGTTTATCAGGGCAAGCAAGCGACCGGGGGTCGCCACCAGGATGTCAATGCCGGCGCGGAGAGCGCGGGTTTGCCGATGCTGACTGACGCCGCCGAAAATGACGGTCGAACGGAAGCCCGTGCCCCGCCCGAAATCGACGAAACTTTGTTCAATCTGGGAGGCCAGTTCACGGGTTGGAGTAAGAGTGAGGACGCGAATCCGCCTTCTCCCACCGTTGGCTCTGGACTGGCTCAAGCGTTGAAGGATAGGCAGCGTAAAGGCCGCCGTCTTGCCGGTGCCGGTCTGGGCGCAACCCATGACGTCCTTGCCGTCCAGTACGTGGGGAATCGCCAATTCCTGAATTTTCGTCGGGGCCTCATACCCCTGGCGATAAATCGTTTTGAGTAAAGACTCGGAAAATCTGAATTTCTCGAAAAGCATACAACAATACCTATTTTGACCTTGATACGTCCAAGGTATACGGCAAACACAGCCTGCATCGACGATTATCTGGGGGTTTTTTGATTAGCCCAGAAGCGTGAGAACCCACGCTAATTCGCTGGAGGGTCGCTTGCGATCGGTGAATCTATACAGCGCGTTGACGTTTAAGTCAATGTAAAGGTTTGAAAGTTGCCCAGAAATGTGCCTCGCGCCCTCACGACGCCGGTAGCGGCTGAACCTGGCTGAGGAATGGGCGTCGTACACGATTTCGATGAAGCTGCGGTACATGCTCGATTTTGTGTTCGATAGAAAACAAGATGAGCGCGGTCTGTCCCCGTATTTCGTCGCCGGGCTATGGGTTGTCACTCCAACGGGTTTTGACTTCGGGTATCTGCCCGGCTTCGAGGAGCGCGAGGACGAGGTCAACTGGATGCTCAACGATTGGTTGGAGCAGGATGTCACGCCCTGGCGTAATGAAGGCTTTCTCGAATATTGGCAAGAAAGCCGGTCGCTATATCGCGGAACATTTGGAGAGATTGTGGAAATCGCGGAGTACGAGAACTCCGGCAAGTGCATCGAAGCTGTGTTGGAGGTGCTGATGGACCCTGGCAAAAAGAGATCCAGTCTTGACTTTCCAGGGGGGGGGAGGAATATGTGTAGCATTCAACCATTACAATAAATGGAGGGATCGATGAGAAAGTTCTATTTCTTGGCGCTCATGGCGATGCTGTTCCTTGGCTTGGGTCTACTGCTTTCCTGCGGCGACGATGATGACGATGACGATTCGGGCAGCGACGATGACGACGTATCGGGCGACACCTGGACCGATTCATCCTCGGGCTTGACGTGGCAGGTGACGCCATCGAGCGGTTACATGATGTGGGAAGACGCCATCGAATACTGCGAGAATTTGACGTTGGCGGGCGGCGGCTGGCATCTGCCAACCATTTCCGAACTTCGCACGTTGATTCGCGGCTGCGACGCCACGGTAACCGGCGGATCGTGCGGCGTGACGGATTCCTGCCTGGATTACGACTGCAAGGATGACTCATGCGGGTCCTGCATTGATGGCGAAGGACCTAACTTTGATGGTTGCTACGGGCCTTCAGAATTGCCGGGCGAGTGCGATTGGTATTGGTCGTCTTCGCCGGTCGCGGACGGCGACGACCTCGCGTGGGCCGTCAATTTTGACCTCGGCGATGTCTACGACGACTACGGCGGCAACTCCAAGCGTTGTGTGCGTTAGTCAGTCGACCGTGAAAATTGGTGATTTGGTGATTGGGTCATTGTGCGCCACGAAGGCGCGAGGAGGGAATGATGAGAAAGCTTTTTTTCTTGGTTCTCTTGGCGGTGCTGTTCCTTGGCTTGGGTCTACTGCTTTCCTGCGGCGACGATGACGACGACGACGACGATTCGGGCGGCGATGATGACGACTCCAGCAGCGATGACGACGCGGCTGATGACGACGCAACTGATGACGATGCTTCGGGGGACGACGATAGCGCGTCCGGCGACACGTGGACCGATCCATCATCCGGCCTGACCTGGCAGAATCCGCCGTCGAGCTACATGCAGTGGGATGAAGCGAAAACCTACTGCGAGAATTTGAGCTTTGACGGTCATGACGATTGGCGGTTGCCGACCATCAGTGAACTGCGTTCCCTGATTCGCGGGTGCGATGCGACCGAACTGGGCGGATCGTGCGGTGTGACGGACTCCTGCCTGGATTCAACTACTTGCTTGAACGATCCATGCTGGGGCTGTGATTATCTGGAGGGTCCCGGCGACGGCGGCGCCTATTGGCCTGAAGGAATGACCGGTGAAATCTCTTGGCATTGGTCGTCTTCGCCTGTCGCGGACGTCGACTACGGCGCGTGGGCCGTCAAGTTCGGCTGCGGCCGCGTCGACAACCGCAGTACCGACTACTACTACGAGCTCCCCTACTTCGCGCGTTGTGTCCGTCCTTAGACCGTGATTTTCGGTGATTTAGTTCTTAGACGCGCCGAAAGCGCGAGGAGGGAATGATGAGAAATCTTTATTTCTTGGTTCTCTTGGCGGTGCTGTTCCTTGGCTTGGGTCTACTGCTTTCCTGCGGCGACGATGATGACGATGACGACACCGGCGGTGATGATGACGATGACGACGCCACGGGCGACACCTGGACCGATTCATCCTCGGGCTTGACGTGGCAGGTGACGCCAGCGAGCGTTCCCATGTATTGGGAAGACGCCATCGAATACTGCGAGAATTTGACGTTGGCGGGCGGCGGCTGGCATCTGCCGACCATTTCCGACCTTCGCACGTTGATTCGCGGCTGCGACGCTACGGTAACCGGCGGCTCGTGCGGCGTGACGGATTCCTGCCTGGATTACGACTGCGAGGATGACTCATGCGGGTCCTGCGATTATGACGACGGACCTAACAATGGTTGCTACGGGCCTTCAGAATTGCCGGGCGAGTGCTTTTGCTATTTGTCGTCTTCGCCGGTCGCGGACGACGGCGACTACGCGTGGCTCGTCCATTTTAACTACGGCAGTGTCTACAGCGCCGGGCACTACACCTACGCGCGCTGTGTGCGATAGTCAGTCGACCGTGAAAATTGGTGATTTGGTGATTGGGTCATTGTGCGCCACGAAAGCGCGAGGAGGGAATGATGAGAAAGCTTTATTTCTTGGTTCTCTTGGCGGTGCTGTTCCTTGGCTTGGGTCTACTGCTTTCCTGCGGCGACGATGATGACGACGACGATTCGGGCGGAAGCGATGATGACGATGCCGGCGGCGACTTGACGTGGCAGGACCCGCCGTCGAGCGATTACATGACCTGGGAAAACGCGAAGATCTACTGCGCGAATTTGAGCTTTGACGGCCACGACGATTGGCGGCTGCCGACCATCAGTGAACTGCGGTCGCTGATTCGCGGGTGCCCCGCGACCGAACTGGGTGGCTCGTGCGGCGTGACTGACGGTTGCACGAATGTCAGTGACTGTTGGAACGATGCATGCTCTGGCTGTGATTACCTGGAGGGTCCCGGATCGGGTGGGGCTTATTGGCCGGATGGAATGTCCGGTGGTATCGCTTGGTATTGGTCGTCTTCGCCGGTCGCGGACCTCGGCGACGGCGCGTTCGGCGTCGATTTCTACGACGGCTACGTCGAGGGCAGCTACATCGGCTTCGACGACCACGCGCGTTGTGTCCGTTAGTCAGTCGACCGTGAAGATTGGTAATTTGGTTCTTCGGTCCTTTGGTTCTTAAACGCGCCGAAGGCGCATCCGAAAATTTTTGAATGGCGAAATACGATCACCTGCCGATCAACATCCTGCCTTCATGAAATAGTTGTTGGCCTATCTGGAAAAGCTTGCTGCCGCCCGGTTTTACGGGTCGGTAACCTTATCTTTCCAGAACGGCAAGCTGAGCAACATCAAGGTCAAGCGGAGCCTGAAGCCGACCGACCTGTGACAATCGCATAGACCTTCGGGGTCGTCGAAACCATCGAGCCCCGGTGAAGTTGGGTTGAAACACGCCCGGCTCCTGGTGCTTCCGGAACCATTCCTTGAGCTTCACAAAAGCAATGGGACGGGCTTATCCGGGTCTTCAGCCCCCTCTTGGTGTCATCGAGATCGCTTTCTCGGGGCAGACCGCCTCGCATAGCCCGCATCCATAACAACGGGCGGAATCAACGGTCAAAATGCGCTTCCCGTTTTCGGTGACGATACGGCGGTCGGTGGTTTTTCGTTTCGAAAAAGGGCAAAATGCCCGCCAAGGAAACGAATTCGGAGACGCTTTGTTCGCATGCAAGGCGTCGGTCGGACATCAAGGATTTGCGGCACGGTTTTCTGTTTTCCGCAATCGCAGCAACCCGGAAATTAATACAAGGGAGTCACCTGGATGAAATTCAGCCTAGTCAGATACTCACTGCTTCTTTTGCTTTTCGTTTTGTTGCTGCTCAACCTACCTGCTTGCGGTGACGATGATGACGATAACGATGACAACGACGTTAACGACGACACAACCGATGACGACGACGACTCCGCCGGTGACGACGATAACGACGATGACGACACAATCGGTGACGACGACGATGATGATGACACAACTCAACCGCCGGTCTGGCCCAACGAAGTTGACTGCTTCGACGAAAACGGCATCAAGCCCGAAGTGGATATCTGCCAGTATTACGCCACCGATTTCGTCGGCCGCGACATCCAAAAACCGGATCAGGAACTGATCACCGCATTGTTTCCCGACGGTTTCGAGTATGACGAAAACCATTACTGGGACGACCTGGTTCGCGGCACGGACCTGGGCAATAACACTCGCGTGGGCGGCGCGACCTACTACTTCTTCGGCGATACCCACCCGGTCCTGCAGAGTCACCAAACCAGCGGTCCCATGGTCGGCGTGCCCTGGGGCGTGGACACCGACAGCGACTACGTTATCGACACGATCGCCGGACACGACGAGGGCATTTACCACTACTACACGGTCACCGAGTTCACCGCGTTCGACGACAATGACGACCCGACGACGCTGCTCAATCAGGCCGAGCGCGACCTCATCTTCCCGGGCGGCCAACCGGGCTTGACCGAAGTTCCCTTCTTCGTGCCTACCGGTTTAGCCGCGACCGAGGAAGCGATTTACTACTGGTACGGCAAGTACATCAGCAACACCGACTGCGACCAATCCCACGTACTCAAATACGACGTGGGCGCGGACAAATGGAGTTACCTCGCTCCCTTCGCCAATCAGAAATTCATCCAGGTGAACGGGATCCCGGTTACACCGGACGATTTCGCCGATACCGGTCAATGCAAACCGCCCTTCGAAAACGACGACGAACAGGGCTTCATCCTTTACGGCAGCGGACGCCCGGTCGCCAACTCCGTCAGCTTCGACGACGCCACGCCGGATAACGGCAGCTATTGCCGAACCGGCTCGCAGATCAGTTACCGCATCAGCGGACTCTACCTGGCCTACGTGCGCGAGGCGGACCTAAGCGATTCCACCGTCGCCGCCAAGACTTACTACTGGGTCGGCCCAGACGCAGGTTGCTGGAAGCAAGGCGGCGTGTTTGACGCGCTGGCGATCGACACGAAACTGGAGTGGGGAGAGTTTTCGGTAAAACGCATTCCCAACACGCCCTATCTGATGTTCGCGCACAGCTTCGTGGATCAGGATGCGGCGCAGTTCCTGATCGATCACCCCGAATACCGCGGGCATTTCGTGGCCGAGTTGGGCGTCAACGTGGCCGACATCGCCGAGCCTTGGCAGGTGAGTGACAAACTCGGCGCCGATGCCTACGGCTACGGCAATTACGTGATCGACGAGTCCATCGACCTCGTGCCCGAGTTGAAAATCGACGGCGAAGTCGTCGAGGACAACGTCTTGATGTTCACCCGGGTCGTCTCGACCTGGAAGGGCCAGAGCAACTTTGCCGAGTACGGCACGGCGTTGATTTGGTCGCTGCTCGATTTCGACGAATTGCTCAGCCTGCTGTGAGGGACTGAAAACCAAACCTCATTCGTGGCGCCCCCGGCATGAAGCAAACGCGCCGGGGGCGCGACAATGTAAGCGACGTGGTCCGCGGCCGGTTTATCGAATACGTCAACAAAAACAGTGACAACCGGCACCTGGGACCAGATAGGAATGATAAGTTGGAGCAACAGCAACGTCGGCAAATGATCTGGATGAACCGCGGCATGGGCTTTCTGGAACGGCATCCTTTGCTCGTGCGCATCCTATTGCGTCCCTTGGCCAACGCGCCTTGGCTGTCAAGAAAGCTGCCGGTGCTGTTTCGCGCGTTCATGGGTGCCACGGCGTTCGAGATTCACGACGTGGACAAAACCGGCGGCCGGATCGGTATCGGCGGCGTTCAGGAGATCATGGCCGGCTCGAAAATCATCCATCTGCTGCACACCACCCTGGCCGCCTCCATGGGGCCGGAGAAAAAAGCCCAAACCCTCTACGAAATGGGCAAAGCGCTTTGCCGGTGGGAAGTGAGCCAGGCGCTGGAGCAAGGCAGATGGGCACCCGCGCCCCTGGTCCCGCTGATGGTCCACGGACAGATCCTGGAACAGATTCAACAGGACCCGGTGACAGCCGAGTTCTTCGGCAACGTCATTCGAACCATGTCCAAGCTGATCACCGATGAGGGCGGATGGGGCCATTTGACCTTCGACTTCTCTGCTTTCCCTTTGAAGGTCATGCTCGACAACTCTCAGGAAGCGGCGTGGCTTGGGCCGTCAAGTGAGCCGACGTGTTCGTTTTATTCAGGGATCGTGGCCGGGTATGCCAGCACAATCTCCGGGCAGGAACTGGAAGCGAAAGAGGTGGCCTGCAAAGCCATGGGCGACCCGCAGTGCGTGTTCGAACTCGTCCGAAAAAACGAGGAGCCCGTCCACTAGAACGATCGCAAAACGAGCTTAACAGAAAATTATTCGCTTGACCGGAGCCCCACAAGAGACTACCCATATCGCTTGCTTTGACCGGAAAGACGAAGGAAATGCACAAAACAGCGGAACGAAAACAAGAAAACATAAGAAATATCGCTATCATCGCGCACGTGGACCACGGCAAGACCACGTTGGTGGACAAGATGCTCGCGCAGTCCGGGTCCTTCCGGCGCGGCGAGGCGGATATCGACCAAGCTATGGACTCCGGGGACCTGGAACGAGAGCGCGGTATCACTATTCGGTCCAAGTGCACGTCGCTGGACTACGAGGGTTTTCACATCAACGTGGTCGATACGCCGGGGCACGCCGATTTCGGCGGCGAGGTCGAACGGGTGATGCGGATGGTCGATGCCGCGTTGATCCTGGTTGACGCATTCGAAGGCCCCATGCCCCAGACCCGGTTCGTCACCAAGAAGGCGCTGGCCCGGGGGCTAACACCCATCGTAGTGATCAACAAGATCGACCGGCCCGGCTGCGACCCCCTGGCCGCGGCCGACGCGGTGCTCGACCTGTTCATCTCCCTGGACGCCACCGAACAGCAGTGCGACTTCCCCATCGTGTACGCATCGGCCAAACACGGATACGCCGTCGACGCAATCGGCGACGAGCCGAAAGACCTGACGCCGCTTTTCAGGGCCATTTGCGACAAGGTTTCGCCCCCGGACGTGGACCGGAGCGCCACTCCCGCTTTCCAGGTGTCCACCTTCAGCCACGATGAATACCTGGGCAACATGGCCATCGGGCGCGTCGAGTCCGGCACCTTTCACGCCGGCGAGCGGGCGTTGCTTGTACACCGGGACGACACCACCGAGGAGTTCCGGATCAATAACGTGCTCGGGTTCCGCGGGCTGCACCGGTTCGAGATGCCGCTGGCCTCGGCCGGAGATATCGTCGCGCTGACCGGCATGAGCGAACTGAACGTGGGCGAAACCGTCACGTCGATTGAAAACCCCATCAGGCTGCCGCTGCTTAAGGTCGATGCGCCCACCGTAAGTATGGCCTTTATGACCAACACGTCGCCCAACGCCGGCCGGGAAGGCAAGTTCATTACCAGCGCCAAGATCGCTGAACGGCTGGCGTTGGAGAAGAAATCCAACGTCTCGCTTCGGGTGGAGCCTACCGACTCGCCGGACACGTTTATGGTCAGCGGGCGCGGTGAACTACACTTGTCGGTGCTGATCGAAACCATGCGCCGTGAAAGCTACGAGTTCATGGTTTCCCGTCCCAAAGTGGTCAAGCGCGAGGATGAAAACGGCCGCCTTCAAGAACCCTACGAAATGGTGATCGTGGACATCGAGACCCAGCACACCGGCACGGTCATCGAATCGCTTAACCAGCGTTTCGGACGCATCACCAACATGCGGGAAGTGGTCAAGGGGCGGTCCCGGATCGAGTTCGTGATCCCTACCCGCGGCCTGATCGGCTATCGATCCAAATTCTTGACTGAAACCCGTGGTACCGGTGTACTCAACGCCGTATTCGACAGCTACGGACCCGAAACCGGCGAGATCAAGGGCCGGCCCAACGGTGTGCTGATCGTGCTGGAGCCATGCACTACCGTGACCTTCGCTCTTTGGAAGCTCGAAGATCGCGGCGTGTTTTTCCTGGGACCCGGCGAGAAGGTCTATGCGGGGCAGATCATCGGGATGCACACGCGGTCCAACGACTTGGTCGTCAACCCCGGTAAAGCCAAGAAGCTGACCAACATGCGCGCCTCCGGCAGCGACGAAAAGTCGGTTCTCAAGCCGCACAAGAATCTGAGCATCGAGGAAGCCATCGAGTTTATCAACGACGACGAACTCGTGGAGTTCACGCCGAAATCCATCCGGCTGCGCAAGCGGACATTGGGCCACACGGACCGCAAACGGACCGAGTTAAGGCCGGAATAATTCCTTAGCGATAAATCGACACACCACTCCCAACGCGCGAGCGGATCCCGGCTAGATAAACTCGACAGTGGCCGGCGGTTTGGGCGTCAGGTCGTACAGAACCCGAACGCACCCCGGCACCTCGGCGGTCAGTCGCTTGGCGAGTCGATTCATTTTCGGCCACGAAAGTTGGGTGGGCTTCGCCTTCCGCGCGTCGAGGCTGTCGATGCAACGCACGACGATGATGTCCCCGAAATGCCGGGCGTAATCCTTCATTCCCGTGGCTTGATCGGACATCAGCACCGCCAGGTACTGGAAAGCCCGCGTGCTTTTCAGCTCTTCCTCGACGATGGTCGTCGCCTGGCGGACCTTAGCCACGCGCTCGGGCGTGACCTCACCGATCACGCGGGCGGCCAAGGCCGGGCCCGGGAACGGGATCCGGCTCGCGATTTCGCGCGGGAGTTTCAAGGCGCGCGCCAACGCTCGGACACCGTCCTTACGCAAATCGATCAGCGGCTCGATCACGTTGTATCCGTATTCCCGCACGGGATCGATCCCGACTTGCGCAAGCACGTTGTGCTGACGTTTGATCCCGGCGACGGTTTCGTCGATATCGGTGAGAATCGTTCCCTGCAAAACGTGCTTGATTCCCTTTTCGCGAACGTACCTGGCAAAGACTTGGGCGTAGAACGTATCGGTGATGGCTTGACGTTTGATCTCGGGATCGGTTTTGCCCTCGAGCGCGGCGAAGAACTCCGCCCGCGCGTCGAGGATTCTGACGCGAATCCCCAGAGGGGCGAAGATTGCCTTGACGCGTTTGGGCTCGCCCTCCCGCATCAGGCCGTTCTCCACCATGAGCACGGTCAGCTTCTTGCCCAAGGCCAAGTGCCCCAGCAGCGCGACGACGGAAGAATCCACGCCGCCCGACATCGCCATCAGCGCCTTATCCTTGCCGACCTCATTCCGGATTGCCTCAACTTTTGCCGCGATCATCTTTGCATAGCTCGCCATCGAACTCTCCTCGTGAATAGCTGGGGACTGTTTCACCGACTTGCGCCTCCGGCCGACCGGTTGCCGAGTTCAGCGGGGCGTCGAATCTTAACTATCACACGCCCCGCCCGCTGACAATTCGCGGAAAAAGGTGTTGCTTGACGCGAGGCCGGATTCTCCCTAGTCTTATTTGGCCGTTGCGTGTGCGACGGCTTTCTTCCATCCGCGATCAACTAGGTCATACGACGCGACACCGTTTCGATACCTGAGAGGTGCCTATGCCACGACGCGACGACATCACCAAGATTCTGATTATCGGGTCCGGTCCGATCGTCATCGGACAAGCGTGCGAATTCGATTACTCCGGAACGCAGGCCTGCAAGGCGCTGCGGCAACTCGGCTACCAGATCGTTCTGGTCAACTCGAACCCGGCCACGATCATGACCGACCCCGGAATCGCCGACGCCACCTACATCGAACCCCTGACGGTCGAAAGCCTCGAACGGATTATCGCGGCGGAACGACCCGATGCGGTTTTGCCTAACCTCGGCGGACAGACCGGATTGAACCTGACGGCCTCGCTGCATGAACACGGCGTGCTCGACAAGTACGGTGTCCGGATCATCGGCGTGACAGCCGATGCAATCGAGCGCGGCGAGGACCGCGTCGCGTTCAAGCGCACGATGGATGCGCTCGGCGTGGAGATGCCCCGCAGCGAAGCGACCACCTCGGTCGAGGGCGCTGAGGCCATTGCCGCCACCCTGGGCTATCCGGTGGTGGTCCGGCCCGCCTACACCCTTGGCGGTACCGGCGGCGGGCTGGTCTTCAACGTACAGGAACTCCAGATCATCGCGGCGCGCGGCATCGCCGCCAGCCTGGTCGGGCAGATCCTGATCGAAGAATCGGTGCTCGGCTGGGAGGAACTCGAACTCGAGGTCGTGCGCGACGCCAAAAACAACATGATCACCGTCTGTTTCATCGAGAACGTCGACGCGATGGGCGTGCACACGGGCGACAGCTTCTGCACCGCGCCCATGCTGACGATCAGCCAAGAACTGCAACAACGGCTCCAGGACATCTCCTATCGGATCGTCGAGGCCATCGGCGTCATCGGCGGCACAAACGTCCAGTTCGCGCACGATCCCCAAACAGATCGGGTGGTCGTCATCGAGATCAACCCCCGCACCTCCCGGTCCTCCGCGCTGGCCTCCAAGGCGACGGGGTTCCCGATCGCCCTGATTTCCTCCAAGCTCGCCGCCGGTTTGACCTTGGACGAGATTCCGTACTGGCGCTCCGGATCCCTCGACCGCTACGAGCCCTCCGGCGACTACGTGGTCGTCAAGTTCGCCCGCTGGACGTTCGAGAAGTTCGCCGGCGCGATCGACCGCCTTGGCACCCAAATGCGCGCGGTCGGCGAAGTGATGAGCATCGGAAAGACCTACAAGGAGGCGCTCCAAAAAGCCATTCGCTCCCTGGAAATCGGCCGCCACGGTCTGGGTTTCGCCCGCGATTTCAACCTGCTGCCGCCGGAAGAATTGCGCAAGCGCCTGGTGGAGCCGTCATCCGAACGCCAGTTCCTGATGTACGAGGCGTTGCGCAAGGGAATTTTGGTCGACGAACTTCACCGGATCACCCACATCAAGGTGTGGTTCATTCAGCAAATGAAGGAACTGGTTGAACTCGAGGAGGAGATCCTTGCGTGCCCCGCCGGACAATTGCCCGACGAGTTGCTGATTCGGGCGAAGAAAGACGGCTTCGCGGACAAATACCTGGCCAAGCTCCTGGACGTCCCCGAGGCGGAAATCCGGACACGCCGGTTGGCGCTGGGCGCCCGGCATGGTTGGTGCCCCGTGCCCGTCAGCGGCGCCGACGCCAGTTACTACTATTCGACTTACAACGCGCCGGATGCCGTGCCCACCACGGACCGGCGGAAGATCATGATCCTGGGCGGCGGCCCCAACCGCATTGGACAAGGGATTGAGTTCGACTACACGTGCGTTCACGCCGCGCTGGCCATTCGGGAACTCGGCTTCGAGACGATCATGGTCAACTGCAACCCCGAGACCGTCTCCACCGACTACGACACGTCCGACAAGCTTTACTTCGAGCCGGTGACCTTGGAAGACGTCCTGGCCATCTACGAGAAGGAACAGCCGGAGGGCATCATCGTCCAGTTCGGCGGTCAAACACCGCTTAACGTCGCTGCACAACTCGAAGCGGCCGGCGTCAAAATCCTCGGCACCTCCGTGAACAGCATCGATCTGGCCGAGGACCGGCAACGTTTCGGAGAAGTAGTCCGGAAGCTCACCATCCCCGCCCCGGAGTTCGGCTCCGCCAGCTCGCTTCCCGAAGCCCTGGAGATCGCGGCGCGCGTCGGTTACCCGTTGGTCGTGCGCCCCTCGTACGTGTTGGGCGGACGCGGCATGGAAATCGTGTACGACCAGGAAACGCTCACCAAATACGTCAACGCGGCGGTGGAGATCACCCCCGAAAAACCGATGCTGATCGACAAGTTCCTCGAAGATGCGCTCGAATGCGAGGCGGACGCGGTCGCGGACGGCAACGACGCCTTCGTCCCCGCGATCATGGAGCACATCGAATTGGCCGGTATCCACTCCGGCGACAGCGCCTGCGTCATCCCGCCCGTCGGCATTTCCGAAGAGCACGCGGCCGAAATCGAGCTATACACCAAGCGCATCGCCAACGAACTGCAGGTTGTCGGCCTGCTCAACATCCAGTACGCCATCCATCAGGGCACCGTCTACATCCTGGAAGCCAATCCGCGCGCTTCGCGGACCGTGCCTTTGGTTTCAAAAGTCACCGGCGTGTCGATGGCGCGCATGGCCGCCCAAATCGTTGCAGGCAAAACCCTGGCGGATCTCGATACTCACCGACGCAAATTCCCCCATTTCGGCGTCAAAGAAACGGTGTTCCCCTTCAACATGTTCCCCGAAGTCGACCCCATTCTCGGCCCCGAAATGCGCTCCACCGGCGAGGTTCTCGGCCTGGCCGATTCCTTTGCGCTCGCTTTTTACAAAGCGCAGATCGCCGCGGGATTCCCGCCGCCGTTGGAGGGCGCAGCGTTGATCACTGTGGCGAGTGGAGATAAAACACGCGCGCTGCCTGCCGCACGGGATCTTGCGGATATGGGTTTCAAGATTCTCGCAACCGAAGGCACGGCGAAATTCCTCAGGGAAAACGGCATCGAATGCGAGCACGTGCGCAAGACGCACGAAGGCCGTCCGCATCTCCTGGACGCGTTGGTCAACGGCAAAATTCAATTGGTGATCAACACGCCGGTCGGCAAAGAGAGCGTCTACGACGACAGCTACATCCGCAAGGCGGCCATCCGTTACCGCATTCCGTATTACACCACGACGGCCGCCGGCCGCGCCGCCGCTCGCGGCATTCGCGCCGCCCGTGAGGGTCTGGTGGAGGTTCGGTCGCTGCAATCGCACAACGCCGACGTCACCTGACCCGGCGCGTCCCGGAGACCGACAAGTTGATGGAGTGAAGTAGCCCTGTTGCCGGACTTCAGGTCAGGGTCACGCTCCGGCCGGTCGCGGCGGACGCAAACAGCGCGTCGATCACCGCCATATTGTTCACGGAGTCGTCTAGTTGCCACGCAAAGGGCTTTCCCCCTGTGACCGCATCCACGAACTGTTCGACCTGAAGTTGATAGGGATCAGCGCCGGGGACCGTGAAGGTTTCATCCGGTTGGCCCCACCGGCGGACAAGCAGTTCCGCCTTTTCCTCACCGGGGTGCCAGGGGCTGGGAAGAACAATCGACCCCGTGGTCCCGGCGATTTCCGCGCGGTGACGCTCGGCCCCCGCAATGCCGGTTTCGAAATGGGCGAGGATTTCGTTCGGGAAAGCCAGCAACCCCACCATCGTTTCGTCCACCTCCCGGCGAATCTCGAAGGCGGAGACGCGGGCCGGTTCGCACCCGGCTACCCAGCGCGCCAGGTGAACGCAATAACACCCCACGTCCATCAACGCCCCGCCCGCCAACGGAGCGGACGCCGAGATTGAAGTGGGATCGTCGAGGAAAAAAGTGAACTGAGCCTCGATCGTCGTCACCTCACCGATGACGCCGGAGCCAATGAGTTTGAAAACCTCTTGGTAAATCGGGTGGTGCCGGTACATGAAGCCTTCGGCAACCGGCACAGCGGCCCGCTCGGCGGCATCGCGAATCTCTTGAGCTTGGGCGGCGTTCGTGGCCAGCGGCTTTTCGCACAACACCGGCTTGCCGGCCGCTATGGCAACGAGGGTCCACTCGTGGTGAAGGCTGTTGGGCAGCGGAACGTACACGCCGTCGATGCTATCGGACGCAATCAGGTCGCCGTAGGAACCGTACGTCTCGGGGATATCT
This sequence comes from Candidatus Lernaella stagnicola, assembly GCA_030765525.1. Taxonomy (NCBI): domain Bacteria; phylum Candidatus Lernaellota; class Candidatus Lernaellaia; order Candidatus Lernaellales; family Candidatus Lernaellaceae; genus Candidatus Lernaella; species Candidatus Lernaella stagnicola. Next base: position 1,464 of record JAVCCK010000033.1, on the reverse strand, counting down.
CGAGCCGCGGCCCATTGCTTCGCCCGGCCGATGTCCCGGCCGGCAGCCGCTTGGACCCGGCAATTGGAACTGTTGTTTACCGCACGGATGAAGACATCGGCGATATCCGCTGTGCCCAAAATTCCCCATCGAAACGTCATGGAAGGGCTCCTGTCGAAAAGCTGTTCCGTTCTCTCATTTAGTCGTCCATACGCGGCGAAAATGGACCGTATCACTCAACGCGAGAGGCTCGCAACCGGGAAAGAAAGGAAATGTAAGCGCCGGTCGAAAAGTGAAGCACATGGCGGTTGAAAAGTGCAACACCTGAATCAAGGTTAGTGTTTCCTCTCTTGTTCTGTCAATGCACAGTTTCAATGAGCGTATTCAAGCACTTCCAGGCAGCTCCCCTAGGGGAGCTGGTAGTTATTTTGAGTTTGTGTGCCTGTTCGTTGTTTCATTGCGGCTTTCCAACTCGTCGTTTCTTTGCGTCTTTGAGTCGGTAGCTTTCGCCGGTCATTTCGATGATGTGACACCTGTGCGTCAGCCGATCGAGCACCGCGCCGGTGAGCCTTTCCGATCCCAGCACCTCGGTCCAGTTCTCGAAGGGCAGATTCGTGGTCACGACGATGCTCGTTCGTTCATAGGCCGAGCTAATGATATCAAACAGCAGCTCCGCCCCGACCTTGGATGCGGGCACGTAGCCCAGCTCATCCAGCACCAGCAGGTCGAGCTTGGCCAGCCGGGCGCGCAGCCGCGCCAGTTGCCGATCCTCGCGGGCCTCCATCAGCGTGGTGATCAGCTCGGTCACGCGCCAGAAACGCACCTTCTTGCCCCTGGCGCATGCCTCCATCCCCAGCTCCGTGGCCAAGTGGGTCTTGCCCGTGCCGGGGTTGCCCATCATCAGGATGTTTTCGCGCTTGTCGATGTATTCGCAGCGCAGCAGCTCGGAAACCAGCACCTTGTTTACCGAGGGCTGCGCTCCAAAATCAAATGTGTCCAGTGTCTTTTGATTTGGAAACCGTGCGGCCTTGAGTCTTCGCTCCGCGGCTTTGCGCTCCCGTTCCAAAAGCTCCAGCTCGCACAGTTGAAGCAGAAAGCCGAGGTGATCGACGTTCTCCTTCGCGCAACGGGCGGCCGTTTTCTCGCACTCGGCAAACATGGTCGGCATCTTCAGCGCCTTGAGGTGGTGGGCCAGCAGCACCGTGCTTTTCGTCTCGATTTTCTTCATCGGATGCCCTCCGTCAGACCTTGATAAGCCGTCAGGTCCACACCCGGTACGCGCACCGATTTAAGATGCGGATGGCCGTCCAGACAAAACAGAGCGATCGGCTCCTGCCTGCGATGCTCCAGGATCAGCTTGATCGCGTCCACGCTGGTCGCGCCGATCAAAAGAGCCTGCTCGATCGCACCTGCCAGTTGCCCGACCGTGGCCGATTCCAAAAGCCGCAGCACTCTGATGTACTCGCGGACGCCCTTGTCTTCCAT
>JAVCCK010000032.1 GCA_030765525.1 Candidatus Lernaella stagnicola | reverse complement strand
TCGTGATCCCGCGTTCCCGCTCTTCCGGGGCTTTATCGATGTTTTCGAAGGACACATAGTCCGCCAAACCCTTCGCCGCCAGCGTCTTGGTAATCGCCGCCGTCAGCGTTGTCTTGCCGTGATCGATGTGACCAATCGTCCCAATGTTTACGTGTGGCTTCGTGCGCTTAAATTTCGCCTTCGCCATTTTCTTCCTCCTGCCTTAGCCTGGCTTGGCGCCGTCTAGGATTCTCCGGTTTAGTAGTAACCACCCATGCGGCTGACAATTTCTTCCTGTATCTGTGTCGGGACCGGTTCATGACGTGCAAACTGCATCGTGTATGTCGCCCGTCCCTGTGTGGCGGATCGCAAATCCGTCGCGTATCCAAACATCGCCGCGAGAGGTACCAGCGCCTTGACGACTTGTACGCCGCGGCGCGGTTCCAAGCCTACGATCTGTCCGCGCCGGCTGTTCAAATCGCCGATCACGTCTCCGACCGATTCCTCTGGGGCGACGATGTCCAGCGCCATGACCGGCTCGAGTAGAACCGGGTGCGCCTTTCGCAAGTTCTTGTTGATCGCCATCGTCGCCGCCACTTTGAAATCGATATCCTCGGAGTCGACTTCGTGATATGCGCCGCCGGTCAGTGTTACCTTGACGTCCTGCACCGGATAACCGGCCAGTGCGCCGACGGTCAGCGCGCCTTGCACGCCTTGCTCGACCATGGGCACGAATTCCTTTTTCACCTGGGAGGCGCTCGCTTCGTTTTCGAACACGAAGCCGCCGCCCACGCCCGTTGGTTCAATCCGCAACGTGACTTTGGCGAAGTGACCGCGATTGCCCAGTTGCCGATCGTAAGTCTCGTCAACCTCGATCGCCTTGGTAATCGTTTCCTTGTAAGCGACCTGCGGCTTGCCGACATTGGCGTTGACGCCGAATTCCCGAGTGAGACGGTCGACAATGATATCCAAGTGCAACTCGCCCATGCCGGAAATGATCGTCTGGCCCGTGTCCTCGTCGACGTTGATCTGAAAGCTGGGATCCTCCAGCGCCAGACGCTGCAACGACTCTTCGAGTTTCTCCTGGTCGGCCTGACTCTTAGGCTCGATGGCGATGTGAATCACCGGCTCGGGCAGGTCCAGCCCTTCCAGGACGATCGGCTTGTGCTGCACGGTCAGAGTGTCCCCCGTCGCCACCGATCTGAGCCCAACTGCCGCGACGATGTCCCCGGCGCTCATTTCCTTGATCTCTTCGCGCTTGTTGGCGTGCATTTTGAGGATCTTGCCCAGACGCTCTTTCTTCTCTCTGGTCACGTTGAAGACCATCTGTCCCATCTGGGCGCTTCCGGAATACACACGCAAGAACGCGAGTTGGCCGACGAAAGGATCGTTCAGCAGCTTGAAAACCAACGCCGCGAAAGGTTCGCCCGGGTCCGCGCTCCGTTGTTCTTCCTTGCCCGTGTTCGGATTTATACCGACAATCGCCGGAATGTCTGCCGGACTGGGCAAAAAATCGGTCACCGCATCGAGCAAAGGCTGCACGCCCTTGTTTTTGAATGCGGCGCCGCACAACGTCGGCACCAATGCCAGCGAGCAGGTGGCCCGCCGGATTGCGGCGCGAAGTTCGGCTTCGCCGATTTCTTCGCCTTCCACGTACTTGGCCATCAAATCGTCGTCGTTTTCGGCGACGGTTTCTATCAACTTGGTCCGCCACTTTTCTGCATCATGTAAAAGATCGTCTGGGATCGGTTCCTCGTGGTACCGCGCTCCCAAGGTTTCTTCATCCCACCGAATCGCCTTCATGCCGAGTAGATCAACGACGCCTTGGAAGTCGGCTTCGGCCCCGATCGGTAACTGCATCACCAGGGGCGTGGCCGCGAGCCGGCTTTTCATCATCTCCACAACGTGGAAGAAGTCGGCGCCGACGCGATCCATCTTGTTCACGAAAGCGATCTTGGGCACGTGAAACTTCTCGGATTGCCGCCAGACGGTTTCGGACTGCGGCTCCACACCGCCTACGCCGCAAAATACGGCGACCGCCCCGTCCAGCACCCGCAGGCTGCGTTCGACCTCAATCGTGAAGTCCACGTGGCCTGGAGTATCCAGGATGTTGATCCGGTAATCGTGCCAGAAGCAGGTTGTGGCGGCGGTCGTAATCGTGATGCCGCGCTCTTGTTCCTGCTCCATGTAGTCCATCTGGGCCGTGCCCTCGTGAACCTCGCCGATCTTGTAGGTTATCCCGGTGTAGTAAAGAATTCGCTCGGTTGTGGTCGTCTTACCCGCATCGATGTGCGCCATAATCCCGATGTTCCGGGTGCGCTCGAGGGGGTTGGCCTTTTTTTTCGCCTTCGCCACGATCGACTTCCTTACCACGTATCCCCGGGACAGGCCCGACCGGATCGTGCCTGTACCCTGTAAAAGAGCAAGCGAAAAGACCAATCAACAAGCGATGCGCTGATCGGTCCTTTCGAACGATACTTTCGTTTCGTTCACGGCTTACAATCGAACTCGTCGATTTTCTGCCGTTGGTGCCGGCCTCGTCGGTTGCGAGTGGCCGAATCACCGTATTTCGTCTTCAAAAGACCTTTTCGCCGACCACCAACCGAAAGCGGGCGGTCTGGATGGCGGGGGCTTCCCGCCTACGAAAAAATTACCACCGATAGTGACTGAAAGCCTTGTTGGCCTCGGCCATCTTATGGGTGTCTTCGCGCTTCTTCACCGAATTGCCGCGGCTGTTGAAAGCATCGACAAACTCACCGGCCAAACGCTCGACCATCGTATGCTCGCTGCGTTTGCGGGAGAAGTTGATGATCCACCGCATCGCCAGCGCCTGGCGCCGCTCGGTGCGCACTTCACTGGGCACCTGATAGGTTGAACCGCCGACTCGGCGGCTGCGGACTTCGACCATCGGCTTGACGTTTTCCAACGCCGTTTTGAAAACTTTCAGACCGTCTTCATTGGTCCGTTTTTCCACCAAGTCCATCGCGCCGTAGAAGATGCCCTCGGCGGTACTTTTCTTGCCCATACTCATCAGATTGCTGATGAATTTGGAAACAGTACGATCGCCATAGCGGGAATCCGGTTGCGGATCGCGTTTGGGTATAACGTGTCTACGCGGCATCGCCTACTCCCCTACTTCGGCCGTTTGGTGCCGTATTTACTACGGCCGCGTTTCCGGCCTTCCACACCCGTCGCGTCGAGTTTGCCGCGTACGATGTGGTAACGAACACCCGGCAAGTCCTTGACTCGCCCGCCGCGAATCAACACCACGTTGTGCTCCTGCAGGGCGTGTCCTTCACCGGGGATATAAGTCGTGACTTCAATACCGTTTGTAAGACGCACACGGGCGACTTTGCGCAGCGCCGAGTTCGGCTTTTTCGGCGTGGTCGTATACACCCGTGTGCACACGCCGCGCTTCTGCGGGCAGCCCTTCAGTGCGGGCGCGTCAGTCTTCTCTTTTTTGACTGAACGGCCCTTGCGAATCAACTGGTTGATTGTCGGCATAATCGCCCTTCTCGCTAAAACAAAGTAACGTCGCTTTTTCCAGTACTTGCGCCTACCTCTTATACAAGAGGGCGCGAAATATACTGGCTTTTTCACGTTCTGTCAAGACTTTTTTACCAAAAGCGTTTTTTGCCGCTGGATTTAGCTCGATTCCGCCCCGCCGGCGCGCTGCCAATTGACAACAGCGATCAAGCCGTGCTAATCACACTCGGCATTCCCAACGTTCTTGTAGCAACGTCGAGGTACTCTGTGTCCCTGTATATTAAGGAAGTACGATGACCAAGATCGAATTCTGCGCGTCAACGCGCGAAGCGGCAGGCGAGTTTATCGCCCTCGGTTTTATCCGCCTGGATCGCGTCCTTTCCACCGAACTTTTCTGGGAAAACATCGGCTCCGGCGACAGTGGCCACCGCGTGAGCGAAATCACCCGCCAATGCCGCGACCGCTGGACGGATTTGGCCAACGCCCTGGCCGTCTTGCCCACGCCGATGGAGGGGCTTTTGATCCTCGGCGCCCCAACGCCCGAGCACCCCGTCACCACCCACTTTGCCGCCCTCGGACGCGGCCCGACAGCCGCGGAAGCAAAGGCGAATTGCTCCACCGCCTTTCACGATCTGTGGATGCTGCTGCTGACTACCCTCGATTATGCCGAGCTCCGGCCCATCAAAGACGAATCCGAAGCCGCCCTGGTCGCGCGCCACGTGCAAGCGCCGCATGTATTGGAAATCCGCCGGCGAGTGGAGAAAATGCGTCTCAGCCACGGCCAAATCCATCACGCTCCGATCGGCTTTGGCGGCACGAACAACGCCCCTGAGCCGAACGAGGCCGATGCCCATCTCAGCATGCAGCACCTTTATCCCTGGGTGCCCACGGACGACTCGTGGCGGCGACTTCTGGAGACGCTTCAACAAGAACCCGAAACGGCATTAGTGTCTCATTTCGCGGGCTTTCAGCGCTCACCGGGAACCTGCCTCGAGGAAGCGCACGACAACCTGGCATCTGCCGAAAACCTGCTCGGCGCCGGCGGCTCGGCATCGGGAGTCCGCACAGTCCTATCCCTGCAAGTCAACATTTTGCGGGAGGAAGCGCTGCGACGCCTGGCGATGCTGGGCGGTCATCAAATCGCCGCGCGGGTCTTTTTAGCCGGCCCCGCCCGGCCGGCCGCTTCGGTGATTGCCACGGTGATCGGCTCACTCGACGACGCCTCGGTTACGCCTGACAGCCCCGGCGCCAATTCGATTTACCGGGGCGGCGCGCAAATCGCGCAAGTCTCCAACACCGACCTGCTCGATAAGCTCGACTGCCCCACATTTGATTTGCTCTTCGGACCCGCTGAAGCGGCGGCGTTTTTGCGCACGCCCATGCCCTCGGAAAACGAGTATCCCGGCCTGCCCCTGGTCCGCGCCCGCACCGGTGCGATGGGCGGGGCGTCGGGCGACGACTATCCGCTGGGATGCAATTCTCACCGCGGCCGACGTTTGGACGTCTCGCTGGATGAGCCGATGCGCTTTCGCCACACCTACCTCATCGGCCAAACCGGCACCGGCAAGTCGACGGTCATGGAACACATGATTGTGCACGACATTCGGCGGGGTCGCGGCGTGGCGGTCCTGGACCCGCATGGACCGTTGATTGAAACCATTTTGGGCTGGATTCCGCCGGAGCGCGCCGACGACGTCGTGCTGGTGGACGTAACCGACGTGGAACGCCCGGTCGGCTTCAACATTTTGCGCATTGAAGAAGAGGATGAGCAGAATTATCGGCACGCCCGCGACATTATCATCGACGACCTTTTTTCGTATTTGAATCTGACCTACAACATGGAGGTGGCCGGCGGGCCGATATTCGAATCGCACTTTCGCGGCATGCTTGGCCTGTTGCTCGGTCAGAAAAGGCCGCCCGATTCCCTCACGCCCAGCCTGATGGTCTTTCGCGCGCTCTACACCAACGCCAAACTGCGCGAACACTTGGTGAAAAAAGCACAGGGTCAGGATGTCGTCATTGATGACTTCATTGAAGAAGCGCTCCGCGCCAAAGGGGATATGCATATTAGTAGCATCGCCCCTTACATCACCTCGAAGTTCACCCGCTTCGTCTCTGATACCGCCTTGCGCAACATCACCTGCCAGCCGCGCGTGCTGGATCTGGATGACATCGTCAACTCGGGAAAAATCCTCCTCTTCCATTTGGGGAAAGGACGTTTCGGCGAATTGGCGGCCGGGCTGCTCGCCAGCCAGGTGATCGCACGAATTCGATACGCGGTCATGAAACGCGGAGTCAATGGCGTACGCCAACCGTTCTATCTGTACGCCGACGAATTTCAAATGTTTGCCGACCAGCGATTCGCCGAGATGCTGGCCGAAAGTCGGAAGTTCGGCCTCTCGCTGACGCTGGCGCACCAATACGTCGACCAAATCCCGGTGGAAGTACGCAAGGCTGTGCTGGGCAATGTGGGCACCATGATGACATTGCGCGTCGGGCCCTCCGACGCCGAGGCGCTCGAGGCCCTCTTCTGGCCGTATTTCACAAAGCGCGACCTTAGCGGCACGGCGAATTTCCAGGCATTCGTCCGCAGTTACGGATCCCTGGGCCACAAGCCGTTCAGCGTCGAGCTGTTGCCGCCCCTGGGTGCGGGAGATCGCGAATCGGCCGAACGAATTCGCGAATTGTCACGCCTCAAGTACGGCAAAGACCACGAACTGGTGGAACGAGAAATTCGCGCCATTTACGAAACGTATCGGGAATACTCGGACTGATTTCGCTCTATCTTTCTATTAAATCAAGAACTTCTCTAACTTTGATGACGAGTTCGCGAGGTCGAAACGGCTTCTGCAGAAAGTGAGTTCCTTTGTCCAGCACGCCGTGGTGGGCGATGGCATTTTCTGTGTAACCGGACATATAGAGCGCCGTCAAATCCGGGTTACGTTCGTTGAGTTTGACCAACAACTCCTTTCCACCCATGAGGGGTAAAATGACGTCGGTCAGCAGCAAGTCGATGTCGTCGGCGTTCGCATCAAACAAGCGGACGGCCTCTTCGCCGTCGGCTGCGACCAGGACGCGATATCCGAAAGAAGTCAATGTCCTTTCGGCAACGTTTCGCACGTTTTCCTGGTCTTCGACCAACAAGATCACTTCGCTCCCCTCCAAATCGCTGATGACCGTCGTTGCCCCCACTTCCACCACATCGGCGCCAATACGAGGCAGATAGATTTTGAAGCTCGTGCCGTGACCCACTTCGGAGTACACGCTCACGTATCCGTTGTTTTGCTTGACGATTCCATACACCGTCGCCAGCCCCAACCCGGTACCGCGGCCTTTTTCTTTGGTTGTGAAAAAAGGATCGAAAATCTTGGTTTGTGTTTCCGCGTCGATACCATGGCCGTTGTCGCTAACTCCCAGCATCACATAATCGCCCGTAACCAGCTTTGTTCTCACTGCGGTCGGTACATCCTCGATAGGGACGTTGTGGGTCTCGAAAGTCAACTTGCCGCCTTGGGGCATGGCGTCACGGGCGTTGACGGCAAGGTTCATCAATATCTGCTCGATTTGCCCGGCGTCGAAATGAATCCGCCACAGATCTTGTTCGGGATAAAACGCAAGATCAATATCCTCGCCGATCAAGCGCCGAATGATTTGCTCCGAATTGGCAAGTACGCCGTTGAGGTCCAGTGGCTTCGGGTCGATGATTTGTTTGCGCGAAAACGCCAGCAGTTGTTGCGTCAAACGAGCCGCGCTCTCGGAAGCCTCGATGATCTGCCTCACGTCTTCGCGCGCTTCGTGGTCGGCACCCAGGGCATCGAGCACGAGATCAGAGAATCCTTGAATCGCCGTAAGTACGTTGTTGAAATCGTGCGCAATACCGCCCGCCAGGCGGCCGACGGCTTCCATTTTCTGGGATTGTCGCAGTTGCTCTTCCAACGCCGTGCGCTGGGCCTCGGCCCGTTTTTGATCGGTAATGTCCAAACCGATGGCGACGCGGGTGTCGTCTGACAGTACGATTGTCGTCCACGTACTTTTCAGCACGCGGCCGTCTCTCGCGGTCAAATCGAGGTCCATCCACTCGGGCGGCGCCGCGTCCACAAACTCATGTATTTTTTGACGGATTTCTGGGTCCGGAAAGCATCTCTCCATTAGATCGATTTCTTTTGCGTCTTTGGTTAGCCAACCAATCGCCTTTTCGCAAGCCTCGTTCAATAAGGTCACATTGAAATTAGGATTGTAGATCACAATCATCACGGGGATATGATTGATGATCAACTCGAACATTTCATACTGTCGCTTCAACTCCGCGTCCGCGGCGCGTCGCTCGGAAATATCTCGCGTTGTGCCTTGTAGGCCGATCGGATTACCATCCGGGCCGTATATCACCTTGCCCACAATTTCCACGGGAATCGATTCACCGCTCTTTTTCTTGATCTCTGCCTCGAAAATTATTCCGCTCTCCGCCGGCGGCTTGCTCAGCGCTTCGCCCACGACGCCGGCCATTATGGCGAGGTTTTCGGCATCGGCGTGATCCGCCAGGTTCGAATCCATCCATTCCGCGGGCGTGTAGCCCGTCATCGGCTCAATGGCTGGATTTACGTAGATAAAATTCAGGTTGATATCCATCGTCCAAATGCAATCCAGCGTGTTATCGGCGAGTAGGCGGTACGTCTGCTCGCTTTGACGCAAGCGGGTCTCGGCTTGTTTGCGTTCGGAAATATCGTGGCTCGAACCGACAATCCCGGTCGGGGAACCTTGCTCGTCGCGAACCACGGCGGCCGACGATTCCGACCAAACGGTCGTGCCGTCCTTTCGATAATGCTCGACCTCAATGGAGGTAGTGATGTCCAAGTCTTTGTCCGCCAGATTCTCCGGAGTGAGCGTGCGCGCGATCATCGCCATGAATCGCTCGAATGATTCGGGCGTCAACTGCTTATCCAAAGGTAGGCTTTTTATTTCCTCCGCCGTAAAACCCAGAATGCGTTCGATACTTGGGCTCATATAAAGGATGTCCAAATTCATACTCATTAACCAAACAACATCCTTCATGTTCTTCGTGATTAGTTGATAGATTTTGTCCTGTTCCTGAAGCTTGTCCTGCGCCGCACTCATTGATTTTTCGGTCCGCCGTCGCGCCGTGATGTCCTCGAAAATCGTCTGCACTTGATACGGTTCTTCTTCTCCCGGACGGAAAAAAGGTTTCGAACTCGTGATGATCCACCGGTGGTTTTCTTCGCGCGGATTAAACACACCCAAAACTGCGTCCGGCACCGGGCTGCCCGTTCGAAGCGCGATCATGGCCGGGTGTTCTTCACTAGGTAACTCGCTGCCGTCCATGCGAATTATCCGCCACCGCGAATCCGCGGACGCGCGGCCGACAATTTCATCATGCGTCAAACCAAGAATTCGCTCCGCAGCGGCGTTGGCCGACGTAACATTTCCTTGCGAATCCTGAAACACCACGCCCTGCACCATCGTTTCAAACAACAACCGATACCGTTCGTCGCCGGCGGCCAACTGACGATGCGCCCGATCGACTTCTCGCCGCACCCGCAACGACTCCAAGCCGAAGGCAATGTCGTCGGCCAACTCATTGAGCAAGCTCTGCTCCTTCGTACCGAATTCACGCCTATCCCACGAATAAACACTTAAAACGCCGACGGCGCCGTGGCCGCCGCGCAGCGGTAAGGCAATCGACGAAACGAATCCAAGCCTTCGCGCCACGGGCCACCAGGCACGCGATTCCGGGTCGTGTAAAAGGTCTTGACGAATAACCGCGTTTCCGCCCGATAGCGCCGCACGGACAGGCCCCTCACAAAGCGCCGGATCGTTCCAATCGAACGTCAACCCGGCGACCTTATCGGCCTCCGCGCCGGCCCACGCTTCGATACGCAATGCCCCCTCGCCGTCGTTAGCCCTTAAGCTGATGCAAACCAGCCTATATCCGGCGAATCGTGCGAGGATGGACGCCACTTCCGTGACAAAACTTCTCGTTTCGACCGCCCGGGCCACGGCGCGATTGCACTGACTGAGGGTTTTAAGTGCTCTTGTAGAGTATCGGAGACTCTGACGCGTCCGACCGCGTCTCTCTAAATCCATCATCACTGTGCCAAGCAACGCAGTCACCAACGGGAAAAAAACTAATACCGGCACCGCAATGACCCGCAGCGCCCGCCAAGCGGTTTCCCCGGGTAGAGAAAACATCCACAAAAGCATCGCCACATGGACAATCGCGCCAAAAATGACCAATTTCCACGGCGTAACAATATTGGCATCACGGCGCCGCAGATAGTAAAAAAGCACGCCGAGCGACGCCGAAGTGGAAATGACGCCGATACCCGTCAGTGTACCCGGCCCACCATAAATAAGCCGGTACACACTAGCCATCGCGGCGGCAATCGCCGCGGGTATCGGGCCGCCGAACAGCCCCGCCATCGCCAATACCACCGAACGGCTGTCGAAAAATATACCGGGCTGATAACGAAACGGGAGAAACATTACCGCCAGAGTGAAAGCGCCGAAAACGAAACCCGAAAATACGAGGGAGGTCAAATTACGACCTTGCCAGCGATCGGCGACAAAGCCGTAGAAAACGCTCAACGCCAAAAGTAACGCCAAGTTTTCGAGGAGTTGTATGTCCAAACATGCCTCTGGAGATCAAGCGTCCCGGCTTCTGTCGTTATTTTTCGTCGTTGTTATTTTATATTTAACAAAACACACAATCCATGCTGCCGACAATATTTATCGCGATCGTGAGAAAATCAGCTTTATCTAATCAAGAAATCCACTTTCTATCGTCACATCGTCCGTTACGAAAAAGGGCGACCTCGATGAGGCCGCCCTACGTAGTCTCAATTGCCGTGCGCTTACTCAGCCGGCTCGGTACCGGATCCGGCGGTGTCTTCGAAATTGAAGTCCTCGAAGGGCGACGCGCCGTAAATCTCGTACTCGTCCTCCTCGGGTTGCTCGGGTAAATCGACTTCGATATCCAGGGACTGGTAGGTCGGAACACCGGTTCCGGCCGGAATGAGACGACCCATGATCACGTTCTCTTTCAGGCCGCGCAGCCAATCGACTTTGCCCGTGATCGACGCCTCGGTGAGCACCTTCGTTGTTTCCTGGAACGAGGCCGCCGAAATGAACGACTCCGTCGACAAACTCGCCTTCGTGATACCAAGCAGCATCGGCTCGCCGATCGCAGCCCGACCACCCTTGGCGATCATTTGCTCGTTTTCTTCCCGGAACTTCCATTTTTCGACCTGTTCGCCGACCAGGAAGGTGGTGTCGCCGACATCCACCACGCGCACGCGGCGCAGCATCTGGCGGACGATCGCCTCGATGTGCTTGTCATTGATCTTGACGCCCTGCAAGCGGTAGACCTCTTGAATTTCATCGACCAAATACTTGGCGAGTTCTTTTTCACCCAACACACTGAGGATGTCGTGCGGATTGGCCGCGCCGTCCATCAACGCTTCGCCCGCGCGAACGAAGTCGCCCTCGTGCACGCTAATGTGTTTACCTTTTGGAATCAGGTAATCGCGGCTCTCACCGCTCTTATCGGGCGTGATGACCACACGGCGCTTCCCTTTGACGTCCTCGCCGAAGCTGACGCGACCGTCGATTTCGGAAATCTCGGCCATCTCTTTGGGCTTGCGAGCCTCGAAAAGTTCGGCCACGCGGGGCAAGCCGCCGGTGATGTCCTTGGTTTTCGTCGTGGCGCGCGGGATCTTGGCCAAGACGTCGCCGGCATGCACCCGACCGCCTTCCTTGACCATAATGATCGCGCCGACCGGCAGCATGTAACGAGCATCGCGATCCGTATCCGGAATCTTCAGCGTTACCGCCTTTTTGCTCGGATTCTTGATCGAAATGCGCGGCCTGGAACTCGGGCTCTTCGGCTCGACGATGACCTTCTGACTCATACCAGTCATCTCGTCGACCTGTTCGTCCATCGTCTCGTTCTGGATGATGTCGCCGAATTTCAACACGCCGCTTACGTCGGTGAGAATCGGGGTCGTAAATGGATCCCACTTGGCCACTACCGTACCCGCTTTGACCAAGGCGCCGTCGGTGAACAGGAGTTCGGCGCCGTACACGAGATTGTAACGCTCGCGCTCACGACCCGTGGCGTCGCGGACAACGAGTTGGCTGTTGCGGTTCATGACGATCTTCTGGCCTTCGCGACCCTCGACAATGTTCACGTTGTGCGTGTGCACAAACCCCTCGGTGCGAGTTTCCAAGGCCGAAGCCTCAACCTTCCGCGAGGCCGTACCACCGATATGGAACGTACGCATCGTCAACTGAGTGCCCGGCTCACCGATGGATTGCGCCGCGATCACGCCGACCGCTTCGCCGAGATTGACCATCTTGCCGCGAGCCAGATCGCGGCCGTAACACGAGCGGCACACGCCGCGTTTGGCTTTGCAGGTCAACACCGAGCGAATCAACACGCGCTCGATGCCCGCATCCTCGATGATGCGCACTTTCTCTTCGTCGATCTCTTCGTTGGCCCCGACGAGTACTTCGTCGTTCACCGGGTCGACGATGTCTTCCAGCGCCACGCGACCCAAAATGCGATCGCCGACCCGCTCGATCACCTCGCCGCCTTCGACCAAGGAACTGACGATAATGCCGTCCAGCGTGCCGCAATCCTCCACCGTTACGATGGAATCCTGCGCCACGTCGACCAGGCGGCGGGTCAGATAGCCGGAGTTCGCGGTCTTAAGCGCGGTATCGGCCAGACCCTTGCGGGCGCCGTGTGTCGAGATGAAGTACTGCAACACCGTGAGTCCTTCACGGAAGTTGCTGGTAATCGGCGTCTCGATGATTTCGCCGGAAGGCTTGGCCATCAAGCCACGCATACCGGCCAACTGGCGAATCTGCGCCGTGGAACCACGCGCGCCGGATTCGGCCATCATGAAAATCGGATTGAAACTTGACGCTATGATCCGTGTGCCTTCCGTAGTCGTGAATTCCTGCTGCCCCATCGCCTCCATCATTTCTTTCTCGATGGCGTCGGTGGCATCGGCCCAAATATCGACGACGCGGTTGTAGCGCTCGCCGTCGGTGATCAAGCCTTCGCGGCGGTATTCGAGAATTTCCTCGATCGCGGCCTGGCTGCGTTCGAGAATTTCCACTTTTTTGTCCGGAATGACCATGTCGTCCAAACAAATCGAAGCGCCGCTGCGCGTGGCCATCGTGAAGCCGAGGGTGCGAATCTTATCGGCCAGCAACACCGTTTCTTTATCGCCGGTGATGCGGTACACCGTGTCGATCAAATTCGCCACTTGCTTCTTGCCCATCATGTGGTTGACGTGGGCGAAGGGCACCGCGTCTGGAACGATGTCGTAGAGCAACACGCGGCCGACCGTCGTTTTGAACACCGTGCCGTTGATGCGGCAGCGAACACGAGCGTGCAGCTCCACCGCATCGGTCGAGTACGCTCGGTCGACTTCTTCCGGGGAAGCAAAAATCTTGCCTTCGCCGCGGGCGCCCGGCCGTTCGCGCGTCATGTAGTAAATGCCCAAAACCATGTCTTGGCTCGGCACGATAATCGGCTTGCCGTGGGCGGGCGACAGGATGTTGTTGGTGCTCATCATCAGCACCCGCGCTTCCACCTGCGCCTCGACCGAAAGCGGCACGTGCACGGCCATTTGGTCGCCGTCGAAGTCGGCGTTGAAGGCGGTGCAGACCAAGGGGTGAAGCTGAATCGCCTTGCCTTCGATCAATACCGGTTCGAAGGCCTGGATGCCGAGGCGGTGCAGGGTCGGCGCGCGGTTAAGCAACACCGGGTGTTCCTTGATCACCTCGTCGAGGATGTCCCACACCTCGGCGACTTCGCGGTCCACCATTTTCTTGGCCAGTTTCAGTGTCTGGGCCAGGCCGCGCTTTTCCAGCTTTTCGTAGATGAAGGGCTTGAACAATTCCAGCGCCATCTTCTTGGGCAATCCGCACTGGTGCAGGCGTAATTCCGGGCCTACGACGATCACGCTACGGCCGGAATAGTCAACGCGTTTACCCAGCAGATTCTGCCGAAAACGCCCCTGCTTTCCTTTGAGCATATCCGAAAGGCTCTTGAGGGGCCGCTTGTTCGGACCGGTGATGACCCGGCCGCGGCGCCCGTTGTCGAACAAAGCGTCGACCGCCTCCTGCAACATGCGCTTTTCGTTCTTGATGATGATTTCCGGGGCCTGCAACTCGATCAGCCGCTTCAAGCGGTTGTTACGGTTGATGACGCGCCGGTACAGATCGTTCAAATCGGAAATCGCAAAACGGCCGCCTTCCAACGGCACGAGAGGACGCAGTTCGGGCGGTATGACGGGGATGACATCAAGGATCATCCATTCGGGCCGGTTGCCGCTGTCGCGGAATGCCTCGACGACGCGCAGCCGCTTGGAAACCTTTTTGCGCTTGGCTTCGCTGGTGGCGGCCTTCATTTCTTCGCGCAGTTCGTCGGCCAGTATCTTCAGCTCGATCTGCGAGAGCATCTTCTTGATGATTTCGGCGCCCATGCCTGCATCGAAGTCCGGGCCGCCCTCTTCCATGGCCTGCCAGTATTCCTCATCGGAGAGCAACTCACCCGGTTTCAGCTTCGTGTTGCCCGGACTCACCACGACGTACTGCTCGAAATACAAGACCTTTTCCAACTGCTTGTAACTCATATCGAGCAACGCGCCGATGCGACTGGGCAGGCTCTTCAAGAACCAAATGTGCGCGACCGGCGTGGCCAGGGTGATGTGCCCCATCCGCTCCCGGCGTACCTTGGAATGAATAACCTCGACGCCGCACTTTTCGCAGACGATGCCGCGGTGCTTCATGCGCTTGTATTTTCCGCACAGGCACTCAAAGTCCTTTATCGGCCCGAAAATTCGGCAACAGAACAACCCATCCCGCTCCGGTTTGAAGGTGCGGTAGTTAATCGTTTCCGGCTTTTTTACTTCGCCAAACGACCAATCCCGAATCTTCTCCGGGCTGGCCAAAGCGATCCGCATCGCCCGGAAACTCAAGGGGTTTTTCGGTTTTTCAAAAAGGCTGTAAAAATCTCTCAACGGCTCGCCCTCCTGCGTGTGCTGGCTTTTGGCCGTAATCTACTCTTTTGTTTCTTTTTCCGGCGTAATCGGCTGCGACAGGGAACCGGGTCCCAAATCGCTGTCGAACGACGGCTTGGCGAACAGCGCGTCGAAGTCGGCCCGAACCTTGGTGGCTTCGTCGACTTCGGCTTCTTCTTCCATTTCTTCTTCGAGCAATTCCACGTCCAGACAAAGGCTTTGCAGTTCCTTAACCAACACGTTGAAGCTCTCCGGTAGGCCCGGTTCGAGTTCGCACTCGCCTTTGATAATTGACTCGTACATCCGCGTGCGACCGGCCACGTCGTCGCTCTTGACCGTCAGGAATTCCTGCAGGCTGTACGCAGCGCCATACGCTTCCATCGCCCACACCTCCATCTCACCCAAACGCTGACCGCCGAACTGCGCTTTGCCGCCCAGCGGTTGCTGCGTCACCAAACTGTAGGGGCCGATGGACCGCGCGTGGATCTTGTCATCCACCAAGTGGTGGAGCTTAAGCATGTACATGATGCCGACTGTCACGTCGGTGTCGAAGGGCACACCGTTGCGGCCGTCGAACAAGGTTGTCTGGCCGTCGCGGCGTAGGCCCGCGTTTACCAGGGCTACTTTGATTTCCGCTTCCGGCGCGCCATCGAAAACCGGCGTGGCCAAGAACAATCCCTCATCCCAGCCGTAGCAGAACTTGACGATGTCATCGTCTTTGGCGCCGGAAATCAGATCCCGAATCTTGCGATTCGTCTCGTTTTCCGTTTCAAAAACCGCCAACAATTGTTTGCGCAACTTACCAGCGTTGAAGCTCTGTTCGAGGACGTGCTGAATTTGCTCGCCCAAATGTCGCGCTGCCCAGCCCAGGTGTACCTCGAGAATCTGACCGACGTTCATACGCGAGGGCACGCCCAACGGGTTGAGAATCATCTCGACCGGCGTGCCGTCCGGCAGATAGGGCATATCCTCTTCCGGCAGAATCCGCGAGAGCACACCCTTGTTCCCGTGCCGACCGGCCATCTTATCGCCCACCGACAACTTGCGCTTGATCGCCACGTACACCTTGACCATCTTGATGACGCCGGGCGCCATTTCGTCGGATCTCTTGAGACGCTCGATCTTGCTTTCGAAAAACTCTTTGACCGCCTCAACTTGCTTCGTGACGTTGATCACCAGTTCCCGAATCCGCGTCTCCAACTTCGTATCGGCCAGGGACAACTCGGCGATTTTCTCGAAATCGATTTCGTCGAGCAGTTCGACCGTGATGCGCTGCCCCTTCTTGAGCAGCACTTCGTTCTCGTCTTCGTCCAGCAAGGCCGCCGTCACGGTTTTGTTGATCAGCATGTCCTTGAGGGATTTAAGGGCGCTTTCGGTAATGATGCGGATCTCAGTTTCCTGGTCGCCGAGAATCTTGGCGATTTGTTCGTCCTCGATCTCCCGCGCGCGCTGGTCCTTGTCCACACCCTTGCGCGAAAACACCTTCGCATCGGTGACCGTACCCACCACACCGGGCGGCACCGTCAAACTGGTGTCGCGCACGTCGCCGGCCTTCTCGCCGAAGATGGCGCGCAGCAGCTTTTCTTCCGGCGACAACTGGGTTTCACCCTTCGGCGTGATCTTGCCTACGAGGATGTCGCCGGGCTTCACTTCGGCGCCGATGCGAATGATGCCCGACTCGTCCAGATTCCGCAGAGCTTCTTCCGAGACGTTCGGGATATCGCGAGTGATTTCCTCTTTGCCGAGCTTCGTGTCGCGGCTGACGCATTCGAAAACCTCGACGTGAACCGAGGTGAAGCGGTCATCCTTGATCAACCGCTCGGAAATCAAAATCGAATCCTCGAAGTTGTAACCCTGCCACGGCATGAATGCGACGACGACGTTTTTACCCAACGCCAGTTCGCCCATGTCCGTAGACGGGCCGTCAGCCAAGACCTGCCCGCGATACACGCGCTCGCCGACCGAAACAATCGGCTTTTGGTTGATGCACGTGTTCTGGTTCGAACGCTGGAACTTGGTCAGATTGTAAATATCGACGCCCGCTTCAGTCGGGTCTTTTTCGTCCTCGGCCACTTTCACAACGATACGATCGGCATCCACGCTGTGCACTCGACCGCCGCGCCGCGCCACTTGCGTCACGCCACTGTCGCGCGCCACAACTTCCTCAATACCCGTCCCGACCAGCGGAGCGCGGGTTTTGAGTAGCGGCACCGCCTGGCGCTGCATGTTGCTGCCCATCAACGCCCGGTTGGCGTCGTCGTGTTCCAGGAAGGGAATCAGGCTCGCGGCGACCGACACCAACTGCTGCGGCGACACGTCCATGTAATCGACTTGTTCCGCGCCGACCAACTCCACCTCGCCCGCGGCGCGGGCCGAAACGATGCTGCGCGCGAATTTGTTGTTGCGGTCCAGCGGCGCGTTTGCCTGCGCAATCGTGTACCGCTCCTCCTGCAAGGCCGTGAGGAATTCGGCACCCTCCGATACCCGGCCGTTTTCCACTGGCCGGTAGGGAGTCTCGATGAAGCCCAAGTCGTTGACCCGCGCAAAGGTCGACAAACTGGCGATCAGGCCGATATTCGGGCCTTCCGGCGTTTCTACCGGACAAATACGGCCGTAGTGAGTGTTGTGCACATCGCGCACTTCAAAGCCGGCCCGCTCGCGCGTCAAACCGCCGGGTCCCAACGCCGAGAGGCGCCGCTTATGGGTGACCTCCGAAAGCGGGTTGGTCTGATCCATAAACTGCGACAACTGCGAGGATCCGAAAAACTCCTTGATCACCGCGCTGACCGGTTTGGCATTGATCAGATCGTGCGGCATGAGCGTGTCGATTTCCTGCAGGCTCATCCGCTCGCGGATAGCGCGCTCCATACGTACCAGGCCGATGCGATACTGGTTTTCCACCAGCTCGCCCACCGCCCGCACACGACGATTGCCCAGGTGGTCGATGTCGTCGACCTGGCCGCGACCGTCTTTAAGATTGAGCAGATAGAAGACCACCGCCAGGATGTCGTCTTTGGATAGCGTCATCGACTCGTTAGAAGTGTCCAAACCCAGTTTATGGTTCATCTTCACCCGACCGACCTTCGACAGATCGTACCGCTCGGGATTGAAAAACAGGTTGTTGAACAACTGCTGGGCCGTCTCGATCGTGGGCGGGTCACCGGGGCGCAGGCGTTTGTAGATTTCGATCATCGCCTCTTCGGCGGAACGCACCTTGTCGGCCAACAGGGTCTCGCGCAGTGATTGGCTGATGGTCAGCGTCTCGGTGCGCAAGATCTGGAACTTCTTCACGCCCGCTTCTACGAGATTGCCGATAATCTCTTCGTCGATCTGCTGCGAGGGCTCGAGGATCACTTCCCCGGTGTCGGGATTGATCACGTATTCGGCCGCATACTTGCCGACCAAATCGATGCGCGACAGGCGGAATTTCTTCATTTTCGCGTCACGCATGCGCCGCAGGTGCTTGCCCTCGATGCGCGTACCGCGCCGAGCGATGACACGGTTTTCCTCGTCCCGCAGATCCATGCTGAGCACTTGATCTTTCAACCAGCGCGGATCGGTCCGGAACACAACCGTCTCGCCATCGATAACCGTCGGGATGCGCTCGAAATTGTCGCTGTAGTACAGCGTGAGGATTTCGTCGTCGGTGTATCCCAAGGCTTTGAGCAGCACGGTGGCGGGCATCTTGCGCTTACGATCGATGCGCACGTGCAGGATATCCTTGGCGTCGAACTCGAAATCGACCCAGGAACCGCGATAGGGAATGATGCGGGCGTTGTAAAGCAACTTGCCCGAACTGTGGGTCTTGCCGCGGTCGTGATCGAAAAACACGCCCGGGCTGCGATGGAGTTGGCTGACGATAACCCGCTCGGTCCCGTTGATGATGAACGTTCCCTGCTCCGTCATCAGCGGAATTTCACCGAAGTAGACTTCCTGCTCTTTTACGTCGCGGATCGACTTCGCGCCACTTTTCTCGTCGACATCCCAAACCACCAGGCGAATGGTCACTTTGAACGGGGCGGCGAAGTTCAATCCCCGCTGCTTACATTCCTCGACGTCGTATTTCGGGGGTTCCAAGGAATACTGAACGAACTCCAGACTACTCATGTTGTTGTAGTCGTGAATCGGGAAGACGCTCTTGAACACACCCTGCAAACCGATTTCCTCGCGCTCATCGGGCGGGATTTGGGATTGCAGAAAGCGCTCATACGACTTTTTCTGGATGTCGATCAGATTGGGGATGTCGATGATCTTCCTTATCCTGGCATAGGATTTCCGGAATCGTTTGACTTCGCCGAGGGATGTGTACATCCAAGGTCTCCTTATCGCATCCTGGTGTTTGCGAGATCCTTGCTTAAAGCACTAATTCGGAGCCAGAGGTCCCTCATGGGACCCCCGGTCCTCCGTTTTCTTTACTTTCTGTCGGGGAGCCGTCGTCGCTCCCCCGCGCTGTTCGTCGCGTTAAACAAATATTCTTTACTTAACCTCGACTTTGGCGCCAGCGTCTTCCAAAGCCTTCTTGGCTTCTTCGGCCTCGTCTTTGGAAACGGCTTCTTTGACCGCCTTGGGCAGAGTGTCAACCAACTCTTTGGCCTCTTTGAGACCCAAGTCGCTACGCAGCCCGCGCACGGCCTTGATGACCTGAATTTTCTGAGCGCCCGAGTCGATGAGAATGACATCGAATTCGGTCTGTTCTTCGACAGCTTCCGCAGGCGTGCCGCCCGCCGGCATCATGCCGCCCATCATCATGGGCGCTGCAGCGGTAACACCGAATTTCTCTTCGATCATTTTGACCAACTCGGTCAGTTCCAACACGTTCATTTCCGCAATTGCTTCAAGGATTTGGTCCTTGGTGATCTCAGCCATAATTTCATGCTCCTCTAAATCGCAATCTCGTTAAACCTAATGACTGCCTCAGGCAGCCTCCTTTTCCTTTTGGTCGATAAGCTGGGACAATGCGTTGACAAGACCCCTCGGAATGTTTGCCAAACCGCTGGCCAGGTTCCGCATCGGTGCGGCGAGCACTCCGGCCAACATGGCCAGGCTCTCTTCCCGGCTGGGCATCTGAGCCAACTCCCGGACCTGCTGTTCGTCGATGACTTTGCCGCTGAACACGCCGCC
Organism: Candidatus Lernaella stagnicola; assembly: GCA_030765525.1. Taxonomy (NCBI): domain Bacteria; phylum Candidatus Lernaellota; class Candidatus Lernaellaia; order Candidatus Lernaellales; family Candidatus Lernaellaceae; genus Candidatus Lernaella; species Candidatus Lernaella stagnicola. The sequence continues at coordinate 2,904 of JAVCCK010000032.1, read as the reverse complement.
CTTGATTTCCAGGGCCGGCATTTCCTTCGCGGCGTCGACTAGAGCCTTGGCGGGGCTAACCGGGTCATCGTAGCCAAGCAGAATCGCGTTCGGACCAGTCAAGAACTCCAAGCACGCTACGAAGTCCGTGTCGTCTATCGCCCTGCGCATCAGGGTGTTTTTGACGACGACCAATTCGCACGCGCCCTCGGAATTCCGCAGGCCCTGGCGCAACTTGTTCATCTGCCCGACCGTTAAGCCACGATAATCCACCATGACCATCAACGAGGCCTGAGCCAGCATCTCTCGTAGCTGCACGACCAGTTTTTCTTTGCCTTGGCGATCCACGCTGTTTATTCCCCCCTTCCTTTCCGGTTCTCGACGGCCTCGCGCCACCGGCACTCCGCCCACGGTTCCCGGAAAGGGAGGATCGATCGCCAATGGAAGCAATCGACCGTGGCTGTCGGCGTGTCTCGGTAGGATGGCTTGAGGCCAATTAAACCTTTATATTTCAGGCACCTACTGTCTTTGACATCCGTTCGGACCGCGACTCACTAGGAACAATTAAGCACGGCGCGTTCGTCGGTCCGAAGAACCAAACGCGCCTCGCAAGGCGTTTAACGTAACGCCGCTTGTATGTCGCTGGGGTCGACTCTGACGCCCGGCCCCATTGTTGAACTGATTGATACGTTGCGCATGTACGTACCTTTGCTCGTCGGCGGTTTTAGACGAACCAACGTGTCGGCCAGCGCCAACAGATTCTCGCGGAGTTGCTCCGGCTTGAAACTGCGCCGTCCGATCGGGGCATGCAGATTGCCGCCCTTGTCCACGCGAAACTCGATCTTACCCTTCTTGACCTCGTCCACCGCTTGACCTACGTCGAAGGTCACGGTGCCCGATTTCGGATTAGGCATCAGACCGCGCGGTCCCAATACCCGGCCAAGCTTGGACACGACTCGCATCATGTCCGGCGTGGCGATAACCCGATCAAATTCGAGCCAACCGTCCTGAATGCGCTTGACCAGATCCTCAGAACCCACGACGTCGGCGCCGCCTTGTTCGGCCTCGCGGGCCTTGTCGCCCTCGGCAAACACGATCACGCGGACATTTTTGCCCGTGCCGTGCGGCAACAGGCAACTGCCGCGCACCATCTGGTCGGCATGTTTCGGATTGACGCCGAGCCGGAAGACTGCGTCAACGGATTCATCAAACGAGGCGACGCCGCCTTCGAGACAGAACGTGAGGGCTTCGTCGACCGGATAACGTTGCTCGGGATCAAATGTCCCCGCAGTTTCGCGATATTTTTTGCCATGCTTCGGCATTTTTTCGCTCCCACTAAAAAACGTGGTTAGACAACATCCACACCCATCGAACGGGCCGTGCCCGCGATGATGCTACGTGCTTGTTCGATATCGTCGGTGTTCAAGTCGGCCATTTTGATCTTGGCGATCTCGTCGATCTGCGCCACGGTGATCGTGCCGACCTTCTCCTTATTGGGTTCGCCACTGCCCTTGGCCAGGTTCGCCGCGCGCTTGATGAGAATGGCCGCGGGGGGGCTCTTCAAAATGAATACGAACGACCGATCGGAGAAAATCGTAATTTCCACCGGGATAATCAAGCCTTCGGCCGCTTGCTTCTGTGTTCTGACGTTGAACTGCTTGCAAAACTCCATGATATTGGCGCCATGCTGGCCGAGCGCCGGGCCGACCGGGGGCGAGGGTGTTGCTTTGCCCGCCGGGACTTGAAGCTTGACTTTCGCCATGACCTTCTTAGCCATTGTGTGCCTCTTTCGTAATTCTCTGTCGTGCCTTTATTCTGCTTTTTCGACCTGGAAAAACTCCAGCTCCACCGGAGTCGATCGGCCGAAGATCGATACCATTACCCGCAATTTGCCCTTATCGGGCTTCACGTCATCCACCAAGCCGGTGAAATTGGCGAAGGGGCCTTCGGTGATCCGCACCGACTCGCCCGTTTCGAATTCCACTTTCGGAACCGGCCGCAACGTACCTTCGTCGATTTGGCGCGTAATCCGCCGAACTTCTTCTTCCGGCACCGCCGGCGGGTTTTTCTGTCCGCCTACGAATCCGGTAATTTTCGGCGTCGATTTGACCACGTGATACGTTTGGTCATTCAACTCCATATTCACCAACAGATAGCCCGGGAAAAACTTCCGATTGGTCGTCCGCTTGTTGCCCTTGACCATCTCGACGACCTGCTCGGAAGGAATCAGAATCTCCACCAAAAACTCGGAGAGACCCCGTGCCTTCATGCGCTCTTCCAGCGCCTGCTTGGCTTTTTGCTCGTACCCGGAGTAAGTGTGAACCACATACCACTTGAAATCGGCCATGCCGCTATCCTTATTAATTCGCGCCTAAAAACGCCTTGATCAACCAGCCTAAGGAGTAATCGACAACCGCGAAGTAGACCGCAAAGATGAAACAGATGGCAATCACCACCCACGTCGAGGCAATAGTGACCTCGCGGCTGGGCCACGAAACCTTCCTCAACTCCGCGCGTACTTCGCGTAAAAAAATCTTGATCTTGTTCAGCACGGTTATCGTCCTTCACACGAAAAGGCTTTCGGCGCCCGTCCAAACTTGGGCGCCGAAAGCGAAATATTTGTTCTAACGACTACTTGACCTCTTTGTAGAGCGTATGACGGCGAAGAACCGGATTGTATTTTTTGATCTGCAACTTAGTCGGGTTCTTCTTCTTGTTACGGGTAGTCGTATAGTGCCGGTGCTTGGACTCGGTGCACTCTAAAATAACGATGTCTCGGTTGCCCATCGTGAGGCTCCTACTCGAAAATATTTGATACGACGCCGGCGCCGACGGTACGGCCGCCTTCGCGAATCGCGAAGCGCAGTCCATCTTCCATCGCAATCGGCGTAATCAATGCCACGCTGATCTTCACGTTCTCGCCCG